>NZ_DASRXP010000282.1:0-21963 GCF_035687465.1 Kribbella sp. | reverse complement strand
CACTACACGACCGAGATCGACGGGCAGAACATCCACTTCGTCCACGTCCGGTCGCCCCGGGAGGACGCCCTGCCGCTGATCCTCACGCACGGCTGGCCGGGATCGTTCCTCGAGTTCCTGCAGGTGATCCAGCCGCTCTCGGAGAACTTCCACCTGGTGATCCCCTCCATCCCGGGCTTCGGCTTCTCCGGACCGACGACAGAGCGAGGATGGGACGTCCACCGAGTCGGGCGCGCTTGGGCAGTACTGATGGAGCGGCTCGGCTACGACCGGTACGGCGCCCACGGCGGCGACTTCGGATCGGGGATCTCCCGCGCCCTGGCCATGGCCGCGCCGGAGCAGGTGGTCGGCGCGCACCTCACCTACCTCCCGGGTCCGCCGCCGGCGGGCGTCACCTTCGACCTCGACGAGGAGGACACCCGCCGGCTGAACCGGATCAAGGAACTGATCGCCAACCGGCCGGCGTACCAGGCGTTGCAGGCGAGCCGGCCGCAGACGATCTCGTACGCGCTGACCGATTCACCGGTGGGGCAACTGGCCTGGATCGCGGAGAAGTACACCGAGTGGACGGACCCGGAGTCGGTGATCGACATCGACGACCTGCTCACCAACGTCTCGCTCTACTGGCTCACCGGTACGGCGGGTTCGTCGGCCCGGCTGACCAAGGAGACCGCCGGAATCGCTCCCCCGGTCTGCACGGTCCCGATCGCCGTCGCCGTCCTGCCGCACGACATCACCCTGGCCGTCCGGGCTCATGTCGAGCATCTTTTCGACGTCGTCCAGTGGACCGAATTCGCCCATGGCGGCCACTTCGCGGCCCTGGAAGTCCCCGAACTGCTGGCCGCGGACATCACCGGATTCTTCATGCGGACGTAACCGCGATCCCTGGACAACGCTTGCCAACCGCCGTTACTGTCTCACCTCAAGTAATTCTATTCATGGTGAGAATAAATGACGAAGCTGGTTCGAGGCAGTGCCGGGACGCGGACGGCCAATCGCGGGGCGATCATCGCCGCGCTGCTGTCGGGTGCCGAGATCGACCGTCGCCAACTGGTCGAGCAGACCGGACTGAGCTGGGCCACCGTGGCCCGGATCGTGGACGACCTGCTCTCCGACGGGCTGGTCCTGGAGCAGCGCAAGATCGTCCGGGAGGGTCCGGGCCGGCAGGCCGTCGCGCTCGGATTCAACCCCCGGGCGGGGCTGGTCTGCGGGATCGACCTCGGTGGCACCTACTGCCGGATGGTGATCGCCGACGGGATCGGTTCGGCGATCGTGAAGTGCCGGGACGAGACGCCGAGGTCGTTGGAGGCCGGGGAACTGGCCTCCTGGATCGCTACTCGAGTCCTCGGGCTGGTCGAGCGGTACGGCGACGGCGTACCGCTGACGTCGGTGGCCATCGGTCTGCCCGGTGTGGTCGCCTCGACCAAGGACCGGGTGGTCGGCGCGTTCAACCTCCCGCAGATCCTCGGGACCACCTTCGTCGAGACCGTCGGCGCCGGGCTCGGCGTACCGACCATGATCGACAACGACTCCAACCTGGCCCTACTGGGTGAACTGCACTACGGCGCGCTGCCCAGGGACGAGACCGTCGTCCTGCTCAGCCTGGGCACCGGTCTCGGCTCGGCGGTCGCCTTCAACCGGCAGGTGCTCGCCGGGCCCGAGGGCCTGCTCGGCGAGTTCGGCCGGCTGCGGCTGCCGGGCCGCAAGGAACGGCTGCGGGATCTGCTGTCCGGTGCGGGGTTGCTCACCCTCGCCCGCGCCGCCGGCCACCGGCTCGGCTCGGCCGACGAGGTGTTCGCCGAACCGGACCGCTTCGGCGACCTCGTCGACGAGATCCACGAGGCCCTGCTCCATCTGGTGTCGATCGTGGCACTGGCGTACGAACCGAGCACGGTGGTCTTCACCGGCGGATTCTCCGGTGCGTTCAGCGACTCCGTGCTGGAGACGGTGAGCGCCGAGACCTACCAGACCGTCGGTGTCCACAGCGACCTGCGGCGATCGGTGCTCGGCGATTCCGGCGGCCTGCTGGGGGCGATGGCCGCCGCCCTGAGCGGCTACTACACCGCGATCGGGGTGGCGCGTCACCAGGTCGCCTCGATCACGACCTCCGACCTCGGTGTCGTGGCCCTGCTGGACGGCTGCGCTGTCGATCAATCAGCGAAAGAGGAACTGGCATGAAGCGTTGGAAGACGGTGGGTGTCATCGGAACGGTCTCGGCCGCTCTCCTCAGCCTGGCGGCCTGCGGTGGTGCCGGATCGAGCGGTTCGGCACCGACGAACGACCTGACGGTCTGGATGATGACCGGTGGCCCGGGTGACAACAAGATCATCGACGACGTGACGAAGGAGTTTGCGAAGAAGCACCCGGACGTCAAGGTCAAGGTCGAGGTGCAGCAGTGGGACAACATCGTCACCAAGCTGACCACGGCACTCGCCTCGGACGACCCGCCCGACATCGTCGAGATGGGCAACACGCAGACTCCGATGCTCACCGCTTCCGGCGCGCTGGCCGAACTGACTGCCGACAAAGCGGACTTCGAGTCCTCCGACAAGTGGCTCGCCGGCCTGGCCGGACCGTCGACGTTCCAGGACAAGCTTTACGCGGCTCCGTTGTACGGCGGGACCAAGGTGGTCATGTACAACAAGAAGATGTTCGCGGCGGCGGGCATCGACAAGCCGCCCGCGACCGTCGACGAACTGCTCGCCGACTGCGCGACGCTGCAGCGGGCACACACCTCGATCCCGAACTTCTCCCCGCTCTACATGCCCGGCCAGTACTGGTTCGCGGGAATGCCGTTCCTGTTCGGCAAGGGCGGCACGATCGCCACCGAGAGCGACGGCAAGTGGACAGCGACCATGAGCAGCGCCGAGAACCAGGCCGGCCTGGCGGAGTGGAAGAAGTTCCAGAACGCCTGCTCGACGAAGTCGTCGATCGGCGCGAACACCGACAGCCCCGACCAGGACCAGATCTTCGCCGACCAGAAGGCGGCGATGATCTATGTCAAGGCCTGGGAGGCCGGCGCGGTGGCGGAGATCAACCCCCAGGTCGCCAAGGACGCGGGCTACTTCATCATGCCGGGCTACCAGTCGGGTTCGCCGCTGCCGGTGATCGTGGCCGGCTCCACCATCGGCGTCGCCCAGAACAGCCCGAACAAGGAGATGGCCGTCGACTGGCTCAAGATCATCACCGGCAAGACCTTCCAGCAGACGATGTCCAAGACCATCCACCAGCTCCCGGTGGTCACGGACTTCCTGCCCACCCAGGGAATGCCGGAGATCCTGAAGCTCGGCGCCCAGGCCGCCACGGTCAGCCGATCACTGCCGTCCACCCCGGGCGAGGCAACCTTGGAGACCGAGAGCTACAACGAGCAGTTCTTCTCGAAGATCGCCAAGGGCAGCGACATCGCTGACGCCGCACAGGAGTACGACAAGCATGCGACTGAGGCCTTCAACGCCCAGTCCGGCCCGCGCTGACGGTCACCGCTGATGACCTCGCTCACCCAAGCACCGGAACCTCGGACCGCGACGCCTCCGCCCACTCCGCCCCGCACCGGGCAGGAGGTGAGAGCGCACCGGATCGCGCGGCTCACGCCGTACGGCCTGATCGTGCCTTCGGTCATCGCCTTCGTGGCCGTCCTCGGCTACCCGCTGGTCCGGCTGGCCTGGCTGTCGGTGCAGGACTTCGGGCCGCGGTCGCTGTTCACCGGCGAGGCGCCCTTCGTCGGTATCGACAACTTCACCCGGGTGCTCGGTGACAGCGATTTCTGGTTCACCCTGCTGCGCACTCTGGTCGTCAGCGTGGGCTGTGTCGGGAGCCTGATGATCATCGGGTTCCTGCTGGCTTCCCTGCTGCGGCAGGTGTCCGGCTGGGCTCGGGTGATGCTGTCGGTCTGCCTGGTTCTGGTCTGGGCGATGCCGATGGTCTCGGCGGCGATGATCTGGCGTTGGCTGTTCGAGCCGCAGTACGGCGTACTGAACTGGGTCATCAGCCAGTTGGGGATCTTCGGCGACTTCTCCGCGCACGACTGGTTCTCCTCGCCACGGCAGGCCTTGTTCCTGATCATCGCGCTGATCGTCTGGAAGGGATTGCCGTTCGTTGCCTTGACGCTCTATGCCGCGATGGGCCAGATCCCCGACGATCTGTACGAGGCCGCCGGCCTCGACGGCGCCGGGCGATGGTCGATGGCGCGCCACATCACGCTGCCGATCCTCGGGCCGGTACTGGCTTTGCTGGTGTTGCTGGAAGTCATCTGGTCGGTCAACTCGTTCACACCGTTCTGGGTGCTGACCCAGGGCGGCCCGGACGGCGGCACCACGACGCTGGGTGTCTACTCCTACCTCGAGGCGTTCACCCGCAACGACTACGGCGGTGGCGCGGCGATCGCGATCCTGACCGTTGTGCTGCTGGCGGCCCTGGCCGTGCTGTACGTCCGCCGGCTGTTCGCCCAAGGTGAGGTCGAAGCATGAGGGCGGCTGGCGCGCCCGGCCGGAAGCGGACCGTGCCGAACGTGGTCGCGGTCCTCGTGTCGATGGTAGTGATCTTCCCGGTCTACTGGATGTTCGCGACGGCGCTGAAGGAGCCCGGCAAGATCCTGTCGGCGACGCCGGAGTTCATCCCGTGGCCGTTGAGCCTGGAGAACTTCAGTACTGCGCTCACGCACGGCTCGTTCCTGCACTACGTCCGCAACTCACTGCTGGTGTCGGTGTCCACGGTCCTGATCTCGCTGGTCATCGCCCTGGGCGCCTCGATCGCGCTGGCCCGCTTCCGCTTCATCGGCCGCCGGGCGTTCCTGGTCGGGCTGGTACTGATCCAGATGGTGCCGGGGTCGGCGATGGTCATCCCCCTCTACCTGATGCTGCGATCGGTCGGCGCGATCGACTTCGTGCCCGGGCTGGTCATCACGTACATGACCTTCGTGCTGCCCTTCACCATCTGGACCCTGCGCGGCTTCGTGGTCGGCATCCCGTTGGAGCTGGAGGAGGCCGCGATGGTCGACGGCTGCGGCCGGCTCCGGGCCTTCTGGCACATCCAGCTCCCGCTGCTGGCGCCGGGCATCGTGGCGACCTCGATCTTCGCCTTCATCAGTGCCTGGGACGACTACCTGTTCGCCTACGTGTTCCTCAAGTCGCAGAGCAACTACACGCTGCCGGTCTGGCTGGTGTCCTTCCAGACGTCCGACGGCATCGACAACGGCGCCACCATCGCGGCGTCGGCGATCTTCTCGCTTCCGGTGCTGATCGTCTTCCTGCTGGTCCAGCGTCGGCTGGTCGGCGGCATGACCAGCGGCGCCGTCAAAGGATGAATCCCCTCAGGAGGATCTTGTGAACGCAGAACTCAACCGGCTGGCCCACGGTGTGCTGTTCCCGGCGCTCGGCCGGCCGCACGTGCCGAACTGGGTCGGTCCGCGGATCGAGGCCGGCCTCGGCGGCTTCGTCATCTTCGGCAGGGACATCGTCGACGGCGATCAGTTCCGGCGGCTCGCCGCCGACCTGCACGAGCTCCGTGACCACGTGCTGCTGTCGATCGACGAGGAAGGCGGTGACGTCAACCGGCTGGAGAACCTGGGCGGGTTCTCGATGCCCGGCAACCGGGCGCTCGGCGAACTCGACGATCCGGAGCTGACCCGTCAGGCCGCCTTCCAGATCGGCCTGTCCCTGATCGAGGCAGGGATCGACTGGGATCTGGCGCCGGCCGTCGACACGGCCGTCAACCCGCTGAGTCCGAACGGGATCCGGTGCTTCGGATCGGATCGCGAGCTGGTCAGCCGCCACACCGCTGCCTGGGTCGAAGGCCTGCAAGCGGCGGGGGTCAGTGCCTGCGCCAAGCACTACCCGGGACACGGTTTGAGCGGCACCGACGCCCACCTGGCGACACCGCTCGTCGACGTCTCCCGGGCCGAACTGCTGGACAGCTATCTCGACCCGTTCCGGGCTGCGATCGACGCCGGAGTGGACAGCATCATGGTGTCCCACGACCTGGTGCCACAGCTCGACGACGTACCAGCCACCATCAGCCGGACCCTGCTCACCGACATCCTCCGCGGCGAACTGGGGTACGACGGTGTGGTGATCACCGACGCCCTCGAGATGTACGGCATCGCCGACGTGGCGCCGCTGCCGGAGGCCGCAGTACGGGCGATCGAGGCCGGCGCCGACGCGCTCTGCCTCGGCTCCTGGGCTTTCCTCGAAGACGTCGACCTGGCGGCCACGGCCCTGGTCGAAGCGGTCGAGAGCGGTCGGCTGCCGTTGGAGCGGCTGCAGAGCGCCAACGATCGACTGGCCCGGTTGGGCACCCGCTCCAAGGCGGACATCGCGCTGCGAGACAACTCGCTCGGCGAGCGGCTCGCCGAGCAGGTCGCGGTCAGCCATGGTGACGTCCGGCTGCGCAGCGAGCACGTGCTGATCATCCGACTCGAGCCGACGCACTCACCGGCGGCCGGTTCGGCGGGCTGGGGTGTCGAGCTGCTCCTGCGCGAGGCCGGCAAGGTGGTGGAGAGCATCGGCTTGTCCGGGCAGACCTACAACGGACCGGGGATGGCTCGGGCCGGGGCCGGCGAGTTCCGCTCGGAGTACGGCGCTGACAGCCAGGTAGTACTGATGGTCCGCGGCGCTCACCGCTTCGACTGGCAGGAGAAGCTGATCACCGAATTGCAAGGCCAGCACCCCGACATGATCGTGGTCGACATGGGGGTGCCAGGCACCGACTACTCGGGCTTCGCCGGCTGGATCCAGACCTTCGGCAGCGCGAGAGTCTGCTCTGAGGTCGCGACCCGGCGACTGCTGGGAACGACTCGTTGACCCAGCTCACTCTGGTCAACGTCCGGATCTGTACTCCGGACCCGGCGCCGGCCGACGGCTGGCTGCGGATCGAGGACGGCGTCATCGCCGGCTTCGGCCGCGGTCAGCCTGAGCCGGGTGGGGTGGTGATCGATGTCGCCGGGCAGTGGCTGCTGCCTGGCTTCGTCGACACCCACTGCCACGGCGGCGGTGGCGCGGCCCTCTACTCGGGTCAGGTCGACGACGTGGTCCGAGCGGCACTCACCCATCTGCGACAAGGCACCACCACGCTGATCGCTTCAGTCGCGACGATGCAGCTGGACCGGATGCTCGCCGCCGCGGCAGCGATCGCCGAGGCAGTCAGCAGCGCACCGAACATCCGCGGGATTCATTTCGAAGGGCCGTTCCTGTCACCGCAGCGGCGAGGCGCGCAGACGGAGTCAGCCCTGCTGATCCCCGACGAGCAGGTCTTCGCGCGGCTGATGGAGGCGGCGGGCGGGCTCGCGATCTCGATGACGATCGCCCCTGAACTGCCCGGCGCGATCGAGCTCATCGAACGGCACCATCAGCTGATCACCTTCGCCGTCGGCCACACCGACGACGACGGAACCCGGACCAGGCAGGCCTTCGACGCCGGCGCACGGACCGCGACCCATCTGTTCAACGCGATGCCGGCGATGACCCATCGTCGGCCGGGGCCGGTCGGCGCGGCTCTGCTCGACGACCGGGTCGGCTGCGAACTGATTGCCGACGGCATCCATCTGTCCCCGGAGGCCCTGGTCATCGCCAGCCGAACCGCCGGCCTCGAACGGACGATGCTGGTCACCGACGCGATGGCGGCGACCGGCCTGGGCGACGGTGACTACTCCTTCGCCGATCGGCACGTCGAGGTCCGTGACGGCGTCGCCAGACTTCGAGGCACCGAGACGCTGGCCGGATCCGTGCATTTCCTGTCCGACGCACTCGCGACCGTCGTCCGTGTCCTGGACCTGAGCCTTCCTCAGGCCACCGCGCTGGTCGCCGGCAACGCGGCCCGCCACTACGACTGGCAGGACCGCGGGACGGTTGCCGTAGGCAAGACCGCCGATCTCGTGGTGATGTCCGACGACCTGACCGTCGCGGGTGTCTACCTGGCCGGCGTACCGGCCCGTGCGTAGGTGACGTCGAGGACGCCGATGATTTTGTCGAGGCGGGCGGCGACGCGGCCGGCGTCGAAGCCCGCTCCCTCGACGACGATCCGGAGGGTGCACGACTCGAGGCAGAGCTTCAGTTCGCGGACGTCGTACGGGTTCAGCTGGACGGCGATCCGCGCGAGCAGCCCGCGCGTCTCGACCACCTGCGCGGTGAACGTGGTGACAACACGATCCGGTACTGCGTACGCCGGCGCGACGTCCGCAGTACGGGTGTCGACCATCGTCATCGGACAACCTCCTTGTGGCGAAGCAGACCGTAGGTGAATCCGTCGACGAGGGCCTCCCAGGACGCCTCGACGATGTTGTGACCGACCCCGACCGTCACCCAGGAACCCTCGCCGTCGGCGGTCTCGATCAGAACTCTGATCACCGCGTCCGTGCCGTGTCCCTGGTCGAGGATGCGGACCTTGTAGTCGACGAGGTCGAACTTGTTCACCACCGGATAGGCCCGCTCGATCGCGGTCCGCAGCGCGTGGTCGAGTGCGTTGACGGGTCCGTTGCCCTCGCCGGTGACGATCTCGCGCTCACCACCGGCGAACAGCTTCACCGTGGACTCCGACACCGCCTCGCCGTCGGCGCGCGATTCCGTGATCACGCGCCACGACTCGACGTCGAAGAAGCTCGCGCGACTGCCGGTGACCTCCTCGGTCAGCAGCAGTTCGAAGGACGCGTCCGCTGCCTCGAAGGTGTAGCCGCGGGACTCCATCTCCTTCACCCGGTCCGTCACGCGACTCACCAGTTCGCGGTCGCTGCCGAGATCGAAGCCGAGCTCGCGACCCTTCAGTTCGACGCTCGCCCGGCCGGCCATCTCCGAGACCAGCATGCGCATGTCGTTGCCCACCCGGGACGGATCCGTGTGCTGGTAGAGATCGGGATCCACCTTGATGGCACTGGCGTGCAGCCCCGCCTTGTGGGCGAAGGCGGACACACCGACGTACGGCTGCCGGGTCGACGGCGGCACGTTCGTCACTTCGGCGATCGCATGCGCGATCCGGAAAGACTCGGCCAGCCGGCCGGGCGGAAGCAGTTGCATCTCGCGCTTGAGTTCGAGGTTGGCGACCACCGCGAGGAGATCCGCGTTGCCGGTGCGTTCGCCGTACCCGTTGATGGTGCCCTGGACGTGTGTGCAGCCGGCCTCGACCGCGGCGATCGAGTTGGCCACCGCGCAACCGCCGTCGTTGTGGGCGTGGATGCCGAGCCGGGCGCCCGTGGTCGCCAGGACGTCGCGGACGATGTCCTGCAGTTCGCGCGGCAGCGTGCCACCGTTCGTGTCGCACAAGGCGATCACGTCGGCGCCCGCCTCTGCCGCGACCCGTACTACCTCCAGCGCGTAAGCACGGTTGGCGCGGTACCCGTCGAAGAAGTGCTCGGTGTCGAGGAAGACCCGCTGACCGTTCTCGCGCAGGTGCTGGACGGTGTCGGTGACCATCCGCAGGTTCTCGTCGAGGGTCGTCCGCAGCGCCCGCTCGACGTGCGCATCGTGGCTCTTGGCAACCAACGTGACGACGGCCGCACCGGACTCGCGCAGCGCCGCGACCTGCGCGTCGTCGGCGGCCTTGGCTCCCGGCTTGCAGGTCGCGCCGAACGCGGCGAAGGTCGCGTGCCGCAGGTGCAGTTCGGTCCGCGCCCGGGCGAAGAACTCGGTGTCCTTCGGCACCGCCCCCGGCCAGCCGCCCTCGATGAAGCCCACGCCCAGGTCGTCCAGGTGCTGCGCGATGGCGATCTTGTCCGCGACGGACAGCGCCAGACCCTCCTGCTGCGCGCCGTCGCGCAGGGTGGTGTCGTAGACGTGGAACGTGTCGGCCTCGGGTGTGCTCACGAGTGTCGCCTTCCGGTGGGCTGGCTGCGGATGCCGATGGTGGTCGGGGGCAAACAAAAAACCTCCCGCGGGGTGCGAGAGGTCTGCGCGCTCAGGTGGTGCTTGCTGAGCGCGCCTAGCTAATGATGACCCGGTAGTTCTTCATAACAATTCGCAGTCTGCCACACCCTGTCCAGGAGTTGGCGAAATGTCTCGCAACTCGAACATCCGGTACGCCGACCAGTACTCCCGCGCCCACCAGAGTCCACCTCCTCGCATCCTTCGGTCCCACTTCGCCCTTTTCGGAGACCTCGGTGACACAGACTCCGTCTCCCGAAAAGGGCGAAGTGGGACCGAAGGATGCGAGAGGAAGGGGTCAGGCGGTCAGGGACCAGGCTGGGTCGTCCCAGGCGGTGTAGAAGTCGTCCCGGCTGAGCGGCCGCAGACCCCACTCGTCCCGGTCCAGCGCCTGGTCGGTCAGCATGCTCTCGTCGTCCTCCAGGTGCTGCCACCAGTACCGGGTGATCGTGCCGTCCTCGGCGGCGCCGAGCTGGCGGACCACCACCCACTCCCGCTCGTGCCAGACCGCCTCGAACAGCCAGTCGGTGCCGGCCTCGTCCGCCCGGGCCCCGAACGTGCGCGGCGCGGTCCCCCGGTCGAGGTCGCGGATCAGCTCCACCGTCGAGCGGATCGCGCGCACAGTGTCGGCCGGCCAGTCCCGCCTGCGCGCGAGCTCCGCGTAGTAGGTCTCGACATCGTCCGGGAAACTGCTGCTCATACCCTGCCTTCGGCTCGGTGGCGAATGGGCCAGACCTTACCGTGGATGGCAGGGTCCGGTCATCCGTCGTCAGGGGGATTGCCGACGGCAAATACTCGGTGGAATCGTCCCTCAGCGGAGGTTTCCCGAATGACTGCGTACGACCTGCTCGCCACTCTGCTGGCGGCCATCATGTCCGCGACCGGCGCCACCACACCTGCGCCACCCGGCAAGGTCGAGCCGCCGAAGGTCACTCCGTCAACGCCCCAGAAGCCCGCCGGATCGGCGCCCTCCGGCATCCTGAATCTGACGAACTGGAAGCTCACCCTGCCGACCGGTTCCAGCGAGGATCCGTCCGAGGTCAAGCAGCCGGCTCTGACCGGCTACTCCAAGAGCCCGTACTTCGTAGTCCAGGGCAACGGGGTCCGCTTCCGTGCACCGGTCAACGGGGTCACCACCGGTTCCTCCAGTTACCCGCGCTCCGAGTTGCGCGAGATGACCGGCGGCGGGAAGAACAACGCGAGCTGGTCATCCACGTCCGGGACGCACACCCTGACCGTCGATACCGCGATCACCCACCTGCCGGCCGACAAGCCGCACGTGGTCGCCGCTCAGCTCCACGACTCCGAAGACGACGTGACCGCGTTCCGGCTGGAGGGCAGCAAGCTGTACCTGACCAATGGCGACACCACGCACTACAAGCTGATCACCAGCGCTTACAAGCTGGGCCAGCGCTTCCAGGCCAAGTTCGTGGTCAGCGGAGGTCAGGTCAAGGCCTATTACAACGGCACCCAGGTCGGCTCGCTCTCGAAGAGCTTCTCCGGCGGCTACTTCAAGGCCGGTGCCTACACCCAGGCGAACTGCTCGAACTCGAGCCCCTGCAGCGCCACCAACTACGGCGAAGCGATCCTCTACAAGATCACCGCCACCCATTCCTGACCCTTCTGCCCCCTCCCCTAGCGTCCGAAGAACTGGAGGGACGTCCCTCCAGTTCTTCGGACGCAACGGGTTAGAGGTGCAACGGGTTCAGAGGATCTTGGTCATCCAGTTGTGGGTGTCGGCGGCGCGGCCGTACTGGACGTCGAGCAGGGCGGTGCGGACCGCCGCGGTGACGGGCCCGCCGTTGCCGTCGGCGACCTGGACCTCGCCGCCGTTCCACTTCAGCGAGGCGACCGGGGTGATCACCGCCGCCGTACCGCAGGCGAAGATCTCGCGGATCCGGCCCGAGGCCGCCCCGTCCCGCCATTCGTCGATGGAGATCTTCCGCTCGGTCACGTGGTGCCCGAGGTCGGTGACCAGCTTCAGGATCGAGTCCCGGGTGATGCCCTCGAGAATCGTGCCGGACAACTCGGGGGTGACCACCGAGTCGTCGTCGAACACGAAGTACAGGTTCATCCCGCCGAGCTCTTCGACCCACTTCTTCTCGACCGCGTCGAGGAAGGCGACCTGGTCGCACCCTTGCTCGGTGGCCTCGGCCTGGGCGAGCAGCGACGAGGCGTAGTTGCCACCCGTCTTGGCCGCGCCGGTGCCGCCGGGAGCTGCCCGGGTGTACTCCTCGCTCAACCAGATCCGGACCGGCTTGACGCCGTTCGCGAAGTACGAGCCGGCCGGGGACGCGATCGCGCAGTACGTCACCTGGGCCGACGGGCGGACGCCGAGGAACGGGTCGGAGCCGAACATGAAGGGCCGCAGGTACAGGGAGGTCTCGCCTCCGCTGGGGACCCAGGCCTTGTCGATCTCGACCAGCTGGTGCAGCGAGTCCAGAAACGCCTCTTCGGGCAGTTCCGGCAGCGCGAGCCGCCGGGCGGACCGGGCGAACCGGGCCGCATTCGCCTCCGGGCGGAACATGTGGATCGAGCCGTCGGGGTGCCGGTACGCCTTCATCCCCTCGAAGACGGTCTGGGCGTAGTGGAACACCGAGGTCGCGGGAGACAGCTCCAGCGGACCGAAGGCGGTGATCCTTGCGTCGTGCCAGCCGTTCTCACGGGTCCACGTGGCGATGGCCATGTGGTCGGAGAAGTACTGCCCGAATCCTGGGTTCGCCAGGATCTGGGCGCGCTGGTCGTCGCTGGCCGGATGGGTATTGGGCTCAACGGTGAACTGCAGATCGGCGCTCATAGCCGCACCGTACCTCGTGCCGAAGTGGTCAGGCGAGCATGCCGCAGGGACCCGAAGCCGCCGCACCGGCGCCCGGCGGCGCCGGCCTGGCAGGCGGAGTACGCCGACATCCCGTCACCCGGCCGCGCGCTTGGTGATCGCGTCACCGATCTCGGCCGTGGTCCGGGCAGCGCCGGTGCGCTCCTCGATGTCGGCCGTCACGGCAGCCTCGATCGCCGCGGCTGCCTCGGTCAGGCCGAGGTGGTCGCAGAGCAGCGCGGTGGACAGGATCGCGGCGGTCGGGTCGGCCTTCTGCTGACCGGCGATGTCCGGGGCCGAGCCGTGCACAGGCTCGAACATGCTCGGCGCGGTCCGGTCCGGGTTGATGTTGCCGCTCGCGGCCAGGCCGATCCCACCGCTGATCGCGGCGGCGAGGTCGGTGATGATGTCGCCGAACAGGTTGTCGGTGACGATCACGTCGAACCGGGCCGGGTCGGTGACGAGGAAGATCGTCGCCGCGTCCACGTGCAGGTAGTCCACCGCGATCTCCGGGAACTCCTTCGCGACCGCGTCGACGGTGCGCTTCCAGAGGTGGCCGGCGTACACGAGCACGTTGTTCTTGTGCACCAGGGTCAGCCTCTTGCGGGGCCGCGCCTGCGCCCGGGCGAACGCGTCGCGGACGACCCGCTCGACGCCGTACGCGGTGTTGACGCTCACCTCGGTGGCGATCTCCGCCGGGGTGCCGACGCGGAGGGCGCCGCCGTTGCCGACGTACGGGCCCTCGGTGCCCTCGCGGACGACGACGAAGTCGACCTCGCCCGGGTTCGCCAGCGGGGAGCCGACGCTCGGGTAGATCTTCGAGGGGCGCAGGTTCACGTAGTGGTCGAGGGCGAAGCGGAGCTTCAGCAGCAGGCCGCGCTCGAGGACGCCGGACGGCACCGTCGGATCGCCGACCGCGCCGAGCAGGATCGCGTCGTGCTTGCGGATCTCCTCGAGCTCAGCGTCCGGCAGCGTCTCACCAGTGGCGTGCCAGCGCTTCGCGCCCAGGTCGTACTCGGTCCGGTCGAAGGTCACGCCGTGGTTCGCGCTGACCGCGTCGAGCACCTTGAGGGCCTCGGCGATCACCTCGGGCCCGATCCCGTCGCCACCGACGACAGCCAGCGTGAAGTTCTTGTCAGTGCTCACTTCTTGGGTTCTCCCCCGTTGTCGCGGCGGTTCATGGCTTCTTGGACTGGCTGGGTCTCGGCCTGGCGTGGGGCGGGCCGACGACGGCGGGCTGCCTTGCGCTCGCGTCCGTCGACGACCTTCCAGTTGGCCGGATACATGTCGTACATGCTGCTCTCCCGTTGGTATCGCTATCAACGGCCGACGGTGGCGCTACCGGGCGGGAGGTACGCCGGAACCCGCGCCGGGGGGTCGGCCTTAGCGAACCCCGGCGCGGCAACGAATAAGGCGTACCGCGAACTGCATGATGGGCTCGAAGATACTCTGGTGTGCGACTAGTTCGCCACAATGCGGGCAGGTCGTCCCGGGATATGAGATACCAGTGACAACGCTGGCCCGATGCTGTGCAACTCTCAACCGGTGAGCGCTCCTCCAGAACTACCGCCGCTGGTTTCAGCGGCCCTCAGCCTGTCCGGTCGGCGCGGATTCGTCAGCGCCACCCGCAACGAGACCGGTCGACTGCTCGCGACTCTCGCCGCGTCCCGGACCGGAACCCTCGGCGAGGTCGGCACCGGCTGCGGCGTCGGCTCGGCCTGGCTGCGGCACGGCGCCACCGACGACACGAAGATCGTCACGGCCGAGAGCGATCCGCAACTGGCGAAGGTGGTAGCCGAACTCTTCGCCGAAGACGGCCGGATCGAGGTGCTGTCGGCGGACTGGTCAGCCCTGATCGAGCGCGGTCCGTTCTCGCTGCTCTTCGTCGACGCTCGCGAAGCAAAACTCTCCGCGCGCGACGTGATCGCCGAAGCAGTAGAGCCCGGCGGCTTCGTAGTACTCGACGACTTCACGCCATCGATGGTCTGGCCCCCGATGTACGAGGGCCGGGTAGACACCGTCCGCCAGGAATGGCTCCAAGACAAACGCTTCACCACCGTCGAGGTCATGGTCGCCGCCGACGCCGCAGTACTACTAGCCACCAAGCGCTGAAAAAGGTGGGCCCAGGTTCTCCCGGCGGGAGGAACCTGGGCCCTGGCCGGCCGCCATGCGCCTGCGGGCGGCAGGCCGGTCTTGTCTTCTAGTGTGACTTCACCCGCGGGTCAGCGCGCCCCCGCGGGTGTTACAACGTCGGCTCAGACCTCGAGGTCGACGGTGCGGGCGGTGTCGGCCTGGACGGCGGTGGCGATGTCGTCGAGGACGGTCGGGGCGATGCTGGAGTCGACGCTCAGGGCAACCAGCGCCTTGCCGCCCTTGCGGTCGCGGCTCACCTGCATGCCGGCGATGTTGATGTCGGACTCGCCCAGGATCCGGCCGACCTGACCCACGATGCCCGGCCGGTCCTCGTAGCTCAGGAAGGCCAGGTGGGCTGCCAGCTCGACCTCGAGGTCGAACCCGTCGATCTCGACCAGCCGCTCGGACTGCTTCACGCCGACCAGCGTCCCCGACACAGATACCTGACCGCCGTCGGCCAGCGTCCCGCGCAGGGTGATCAGGTTCCGGTGCTCCGGGCTCTCGTGGTCGGTGACGAGCCGGACCTCGAGCCCACGCTCTGCCGCCAGCAGCGGTGCGTTCACGTACGAGACGTTGTCCTCGACAACATCCGCGAACACGCCCTTCAGCGCGGCCAGTTCCAGCACCTTGACGTCGTACTGCGTGATCTCGCCGCGGACCTCCACGTCGAGCTGCTGGGCAACGCCACCCGCGAGGGCGGTGAAGATCCGGCCGAGCTTCTCGGTCAGCGCGATCCCGGGCCGGACGTCCTCGGCGATCACGCCGCCCTGGACGTTCACCGCGTCCGGAACCAGCTCACCGGACAGCGCGAGCCGCACCGACTTCGCGACGGCGATCCCGGCCTTCTCCTGCGCCTCGTCGGTCGACGCACCCAGGTGCGGAGTGGCGACGACGTTCTCGAGCTCGAACAGCGGGGAGTCCGTGCACGGCTCCTTGGCGAACACGTCCAGCCCGGCAGCGGCCACCCGGCCTTCCTTCAAAGCGGAGTACAGGGCCTGCTCGTCGATGATGCCGCCGCGGGCCGCATTCACGATGATGACCTCGGGCTTGACCTTGTGCAGCTGCTCGTCGCCGATCAGGCCGATCGTCTCCGGCGTCTTCGGCAGGTGCACGGAGATGAAGTCCGAAGCCGCGAGAAGCTCATCCAAAGAAGCGAGCCGGACGCCCATCTGGGCGGCGCGACCGGCCTGAACGTACGGGTCGTACGCGATCACGTTCATGCCGAAGGCGGCCAGCCGCTGGGCGACCAGGACGCCGATCTTGCCGAGGCCGACGATGCCGACGGTCTTCTCGAAGAGCTCGACACCGGAGTACTTCGACCGCTTCCACTCGCCGTTCTTCAGCGACTGGTCGGCGGCCGGGACCCGGCGGGCGGCGGCGAGCAGCAGCGCGACGGCCAGCTCGGCGGCGCTGACGATGTTGGAGGTCGGTGCGTTGACGACCATCACGCCGGCCTGGGTGGCGGCCTTCACGTCGACGTTGTCGAGACCGACGCCGGCGCGGGCGACGACCTTGAGCTTCTTCGCGGCGGCGAGCGCCTCGGCGTCCACCTTGGTGGCGCTGCGGATCAGGATGGCGTCGACGTCGGCGATCGCCGGGATCAGCTCGGCGCGGTCGGCGCCGTTGGTGTGCCGGATCTCGAAATCGGGGCCGAGCGCTTCGACCGTGGCCGGGGACAGTTCTTCGGCGATCAGGACGACAGGCCGGGTTGCGACAGTCATGGAGGACATCTCCTGCAGAAGCGGTAGGGGGCTCGAAAAATCAGAGCACCGCGCTGTGCCCGCTGGCCATGATGCTACCAGCCGCCGAACAGGCTCAGCCGTCCGTCTCGCAGCTCGCGTCACGCGACATGCTGACCGCGTTGTCGATCCGCAGTCGCTGTTCCTCGCGGATCAGGCTGTAACGGATGTCGAACCGGCCGCAGTACTGTCCCACCGCCCCGACGTTCTTCGGCGAGAAAAGCACCGTGAACGTCATCCGCGCCGTCGCGTTGTTGTCGCCGCCGGCTGCCGACACCTCGGTGATCACCGCATCGAAGGCATACGAGGTGCCGTGCTTCTGCGCATCCACCTTGGGGCCGCTCGTCTTCGCCAGCCGGTCCGAGTAGGTCTCCCCCATCGCGATGAAGTCGTGCTTGTTCAGCGCGTCGAGGTACGCCCCGAGCACCTGCTGGGCCTCCCCCGCGAGCGGCGTGTTGGCCACGGCCAGCTCGGGTTCGACCGGCGCCTGCGGACCACGCGCCTGGCAGGTGCCCACCGGCTCCGGGGGGATCGACGCACCCGTCCCGACGTACGGGCGGAGGGCGTCCAGCGGGACGACCTTGCTCGAGGCAACGGTGTCGCCCGTCACCAGGCCGATCAGCTGGCCCCTCGAGTCGAACATCGGCGCGCCGAGCGATCCGGCGCCGACGATGTCGGCGAGCCGGCGCGGGTTCTGGGTCGTTCCGGCCTGCTGGACGAACTGGTCTCCGTCTAGGTCGTATCCGACCAGCGCGCGGTCCGCGCGCTGGTCGGGAAGCTTGGGGGCGAGGGAGGCAGTGGGGTTGTTGTCCAGCCGGCCGATCATCCGCAGGACGGCGATGCCGTCGGGATTGACCCCGAGCACGTTGGCCCGGCGTACTCGTCCGTCGGAGGTGACCAAACCCACCGAGACAGGCTTCCGGATCGCCGAGGCGGCGGTGAGGACGATGCCGTTGCCCAGCAGTACGCCGGACGCCTGGCCGGTCCCGCCGCAGGTCGTCGCGAGGACCCGTACGACGGTCCGGCCGCTGGTCTGCAGGACTTCGCCGGTGTCGAGGCTCAGACTCTGCTCCCGCACCAGCCAGCCGGCGCCGGCACCGACCACCAGCACGAACACGACCAGCGGGATCAGGAACCGGAACCGCAGCCGCGGCGGCATCGGCGAACCAGCCGGTTTGTTCGAACCCCGCGGTCCGTTCGGTGCGGTCGGACCGTTCGCGCCCGCGGTTGGTCCGGTCGAGGCGTTGGTCCGGGGCTGGATCGTGGTTCGCGGTCCCTGCGTGTCTTCGGCGGAGGCCCAGCTCGGGATGCGGCGAGGAGGCCTCGGCAGTTCGCGCCTGCCGTCGTCCGCCATTCCACTGCCTCCCCAGTCCGAGTCCCCCGATTCTGTCAGAGAACAGCCCAACCCCCGGTACTACGGAACGCCGCGCCCGGGCGATCCGGGAAGGCGGGACGGGGTTGCCGCTCCCCCGGTGGGAGGGGGACGGGCCGACGCCCGGCTCCGGGTGGTGCGTGGAGCCGGGCGTCGTGGGTGGTGCTGGGGTCAGCGGGCGGCGCTGCCTTCTACGTAGTCGTCGTCGTGGGACTTGACCCATGCCATCAGGCCGCGCAGTTCCTTGCCGACCGCCTCGATCGGGTGCTCCTGGCTCTTCTTCCGGAACTCGGCGAACTCCGGCGCGCCGGCGTCCTGGTCCGCGATGAAGCGGGCCGCGAAGGTGCCGTCGGTGATCTCACCGAGGACGTCCTTCATCCGCGCCTTCACCGACGCGTCGATGATCCGCGGGCCGGACACGTAGTCGCCGTACTCGGCCGTGTCGGAGACCGACCAGCGCTGCTTGGCGATCCCGCCTTCGTAGATCAGGTCGACGATCAGCTTCAGCTCGTGCAGGCACTCGAAGTACGCGACCTCGGGCTGGTACCCGGCCTCGGTCAGCGTCTCGTACCCGGCCGTGATCAGCGCCGAGACCCCACCACAGAGCACCGCCTGCTCACCGAACAGGTCGGTCTCGGTCTCCTCGGTGAAGGTGGTCTTGATGCCGCCGGCGCGCAGTCCGCCGATGCCCTTCGCGTATGACAGGGCGAGGTCCCACGCCTTGCCGGAGGCGTCCTGCTCGACCGCGACGAGCACCGGCACGCCACGACCCTCGCTGAACTCACGGCGGACCAGGTGTCCCGGGCCCTTCGGCGCGACCATGAACACGTCCACGCCGGCCGGCGGCTTGATGTAGCCGAACCGGATGTTGAAGCCGTGCCCGAAGACGAGCGCGTCGCCGTCCACCAGGTTCGGCTCGATGGCCTCCTTGTAGAGACCACGCTGGGCCGGGTCCGGCGCCAGCACGACGATGACGTCGGCCTCCTCGCACGCCTCGTACGGGGTCAGCACCCGCAGGCCCTGGGCCTCGGCCTTGGCGCGGCTCTTCGAGCCTTCCGGCAGGCCCACCCGGACGTCGACACCGGAGTCGCGCAGGGACAGCGCGTGGGCGTGGCCCTGGCTGCCGAAGCCGAGCACGGCCACGTTGCGGCCCTGGATCACCGACAGGTCGGCGTTGTCGTCATAGAACATTTCTGCTGCCACTGGGAGCTCGTCTCCTTGGATTCTCTGTAGGTCGTGCCGGTACTACGTGCTGCCGGCCGGGGTTGGTTCGATCCTGCCGCCGGGCAGGTGGTTCGCCTGGTGGTAGACCGCTCAGCCCTGGCGGGCGGGAGCGGCGGGGCGGTGACCCGGCGGCGGCGCCGGCACCGGGTGGTTCGGGTGTACGCCGGCCGGGGTGGCCGGTGCGTTCGCGGGACGGGCCTGCAGGGTCGGGGAGCCCGACGCCACGTGCGGCGGCGGGACCGGGACCGGGCGCAGGGTGCGGTCGGAGATGGAGCGGCTGCCCCGGCCGATCGCGACCATGCCGGACTGGACCAGCTCGCGGACGCCGAAGGGTTCCAGCACCCGGAGCATGGCTTCGAGCTTGTCGGGATTACCGGTCGCCTCGATGGTGATCGCGTCCGGAGCCACGTCCACCACCTTCGCACGGAACAGCTGGACGGTTTCCAGCACCTGTCCACGGGTCAGGGTGTCCGCCTTGACCTTCACCAGCAGCAATTCACGCTGCACGGTCGCGGCCGGCTCGAGTTCGACGATCTTGATCACGTTCACCAGCTTGTTCAGCTGCTTGGTGATCTGCTCCAAAGGCTGCTCGTCCACGCTGACCGCGATGGTCATTCGGGAAACCTCGGGGTGTTCGGTCGGCCCGACCGCGAGCGAGTCGATGTTGAACCCGCGGCGCGAGATCAGCGCCGCGACCCGGGCCAGCACGCCGTGCTTGTTCTCCACCAGGATCGAAAGAGTGTGCTTGGTCATGAGTTCAGTCCTCCGAGTCCCAGTTCGGCGCCATGTCGCGGGCGATCTGGATGTCGTCGTTGCTGGTGCCGGCGGCGACCATCGGCCAGACCATCGCGTCGCGGTGCACGACGAAGTCGACCACCACGGGCTGGTCGGTGACCGACATCGCCTTGTCGATGGTGGCGTCTACGGACTCCTTGTCCGAGCAGCGCAGCCCGACGCCGCCCATCGCCTCGGCCAGCTTGGCGAAGTCCGGGATCTGCGCCGAGTGCAGGTCGGTGTTGGAGTAGCGCTTGTCGTAGAACAGCGTCTGCCACTGCCGGACCATGCCGAGCGACTGGTTGTTGATCACCGCGACCTTGATCGGGATGCCCTCCAGCGCACAGGTGACCAGCTCCTGGTTCGTCATCTGGAAGCACCCGTCGCCGTCGATCGCCCAGACCGTCTTGTCCGGCCGGGCCACCTTGGCGCCCATCGCGGCGGGCACGGCGTACCCCATCGTGCCGAGACCGCCGGAGTTCAGCCAGTGCAGCGGCTTCTCGAACGGCAGGTAGTGCGCGGCCCACATCTGGTGCTGGCCGACGCCACTGGTGTAGATCGCGTCCGGCCCGGCGATCTGGCCGATCCGCTGGATCACGTACTGCGGGGACAGGCTGCCGTCCTCCGGTTCGTCGTACCCGAGCGGGTACTTCTTCTTCACCGAATCCAGCAGGCCACGCCAGGCGGAGTAGTCCGGGGTCCGCCCGTTGGCGGCGATCTCGGTCTGCAGCGCCGCGATCAGGTCGGTGATGACCTCCTTGCAGTCACCCACGATCGGCACGTCGGTGACCCGGTTCTTGCCGATCTCGGCCGGGTCGATGTCGGCGTGGATGACCTTCGCCTCGGGCGCGAACGACTCGAGCTTGCCGGTCACCCGGTCGTCGAACCGGGCCCCCAGGCAGATGAGCAGGTCCGAGCGCTGGAGGGCGCCCACGGCCGAGACCGAGCCGTGCATGCCGGGCATGCCGAAATGCAGTTCGTGCGTGTCGGGCAGGGCGCCGCGAGCCATCAGGGTGGTGACGACCGGGATGCCGAGGAGCTCGGCGAGCTGCTTGAGCTCGGCGGACGCCTTGGCCCGGATCACTCCACCGCCGACGTACAGGACGGGTTTTTGGGCGGCGGCGATCAGCCGGGCCGCTTCGCGCACCTGCTTGGGATGCGGGCGGGTCACCGGGCGGTAGCCGGGCAGCGAGAGTTCCGTCGGCCAGACGAAGTCGACCTTGGCCTGCATCGCGTCCTTGGTGACGTCCACTAGCACCGGGCCGGGGCGACCGGTGGAGGCGATGTGGAACGCCTCGGCGATCGTGCTGGCGATGTCGTTCGGGTCGTTCACCAGGAAGTTGTGCTTGGTGATCGGCATCGTGATGCCGCGGATGTCCGCCTCCTGGAAGGCGTCCGTACCGATCGCGGCACTCGCGACCTGGCCGGTGATCGCCACCAGCGGCACCGAGTCCATGTACGCGTCGGCGATCGGCGTCACCAGGTTGGTCGCGCCCGGACCCGAGGTCGCCATACACACGCCGGTCTTGCCGGTCGCGGAGGCGTAGCCCTGGGCCGCGTGGCCCGCGCCCTGCTCGTGACGTACCAGGATGTGGCGGATCTGGGTCGAGTCGAGCATCGGGTCGTACGCCGGGAGGATCGCGCCACCCGGGATGCCGAAGACGGTGTCCACCCCGGCATGTTCCAGTGCGCGGATCAGAGCCTGTGCCCCGGTCAGCTGCTCACTCATGAGTGCCTTCCCTTGTTTGTCACGGTAATTCTCTTGTGCCGTTTGTTGCGATCGATCGTCCTCGGCCCTGGGGCTCAGGACCAGCTTCCGGATCACGGAACCTCGCCCTGGCAAACAAAAACCCCCTCCGCCGGGTGGGCTGAAGGGGGCGCGTCGACTCGGTGGTCGCGTCAGTCGGCGCGCCGCACAAGTACGAGGAGAATCGATCGCATGAGCCATACGATTGCGGACTCCGCGTGATTTGTCCACCCACGTGGACAAGAGTCTCACCCACCGAGATCCCGCCCTTCCCCACCTCCGCCACTCCCTGCCGCCGCTCAACCGCAAGCGGG
>NZ_DASRXP010000281.1:0-4441 GCF_035687465.1 Kribbella sp. | reverse complement strand
CCACACCCGCCCCGGCCGACTGGTATTCGCCCGCCGAACTCAACGTCTTCAGGCTGTCCAGCAAGTCGCACTGGGACGTCCCGATCCGGGTCGGGAGCCGCACGGTGCACCTGCTGGCCTCGCACCCGACGCCGCCGTCCTTCGACGGACCGGAGGACCGCAACGGCCGCCGCAACCACGACGAGATCCGGTTCTGGGCGGACTACGTGCAGCCGGGCAAGCGGTCGGCGTACATCTATGACGACAAGGGCCGGTACGGCGGCCTGGCGGGCGGCGCCGCCTTCGTCATCGCCGGGGACCAGAACAGCGACCCGGCCGACGGCGACTCCGTTCCGGGCGCGATCCAGCAGTTGATCAAGCACCCGCGGATCACCGACCCGAGGCCGACGTCGGCGGGTGGCCCAGAGGCCGCAGTACTGCAGGGTGGTGCGAACGCGTCCCACCAGACCAACCCGAAGTACGACACCGCGGACTTCTCCGACTCCCCCTCGCCGGGCAACCTGCGCGCCGACTACGTGTTGCCGTCGCGCCAGCTCAAGGTGCGGGGGACCGGGATCTTCTGGCCGGTGCAGGCTGACCCGTTGTCGCGGCTCACCGGGGTGTTCCCGTTCCCGACCAGCGACCACCGCCTGGTCTGGCTGGACCTCCGCCGTCCCTGAATGTCGGCGGCGGGCCCTAGGCTCGGCCGGGTGACAGGGATCGGAGTCTTTGAGTTCTCAGCAGTGCTCTGGGTGCAGGAGGGCAATGCCCAGTGGCACTTCATCACGCTGCCGGGCGAGATCAGCGACGATATTCGCCAGCTCACCGGCAGCACGCAGCGCGGCTTCGGCTCGGTCCGGGTGTCGGTCACCGTGGGAAGCACGACCTGGCAGACGTCTGTGTTCCCGGACAGCAAGACGGGTGCTACGTGCTCCCGACGAAGAAGCCCGTCCGCCTCGCCGAGGACCTCGTGGCGGGAGCCACTGTCGCCGTACAGCTGGAAGTCCTGGACCTGTAGGAAGATCGCGGAAGTGGATTGTCTGCGGACTGGTTTAGCGTGACGGCCATGGCTGATTTCACGGATACGCCTGGCAAGGAGTTCCTGGGGGATCCGAGTCCCTGGGACGCGCGCGACCTGGCACCATCGCCGGTACGCCGAGCGTGACCTCGACGCACTGCAGTCCGATGTCGAGGCGACCCCGGTGGTTCCGACGTAGGCAGTGACAAGGTCCAGCGGACGAGGAGGAGAAGCGGATGAAATACATGCTGTTGATCTACGGGAACCAGGAGACCTGGGACGCGCTGAGCGAGCTCGGCCTCGACAACGTGATGGCGACCCACCAGCAGCTGAGTGAGGATCTGACCGCGGCCGGCGAGATGATCGACACCATGGGGCTGACGGTCGAAGGCGCCCAGGTCC
The DNA here is from genome assembly GCF_035687465.1 of Kribbella sp. Classification (NCBI taxonomy): domain Bacteria; kingdom Bacillati; phylum Actinomycetota; class Actinomycetes; order Propionibacteriales; family Kribbellaceae; genus Kribbella; species Kribbella sp. The sequence continues at coordinate 3,042 of NZ_DASRXP010000281.1, read as the reverse complement.
TCCGGATCCAGGACGGTCAGATCCTGGTCACGGACGGCCCCTTCAGCGAGTCGAAGGAGGTCCTCGCCGGCTACTACCTGGTGGACTGCGCCAGCCCTGAACGGGCGGCCGAGATCGCCGCCAGACTCCCCGAGGCCCCCTACTCCCCCATCGAGATCCGCCCGGTTCCCAAGGACTGGTCACCCCGCTGAGTGGTAGACATCGGGGATGGGACAGGCCTTGGACCAACGCGTGGTGGACGCCGCGGCCGAGTGGGTCTGGGTGCCACCGGACGCGGAGGAGTTCAGCGGGCCGGAGTACCGGCTGACGGTCTACCCGGAGCGGGTGAGCGTCCAGTGGTCGGCGACGAGCCGCCCGGTCGCGGAGCTGATCGCCGAGATCCGTGAACGCGCGCGCTCAACAGGCAAGCTCGTACTGCGCTGGTGGGTGAACGGCCGGACCGTGCCTCCGGAGACCGCCACGGCGCTCGAGGAACACGGCTTCCGGCAGGTGGAGACCGTCGAAGTACTGGCTCGCAGTCTCGACGACGCTGACGAGTTGCGCGCGATCCTCGACGTACCGCAGGACGTGATCGTCAGGCCGGCCGACGACCCGGCGAGCATCCGGCTCGCGGGCGAGATCGATGCGGAGGTCTTCGGCGGGTCGCCACCCACCCCGCGGCAGCTCGCCGACGAGATCGCGATCGCGGCCAAGGCGGTGGCCACCGGCAACTACCCGATCCGCCGCTACCTCGCCTACCTCGACGACAAGCCGATCGGTTCCGCGGGCTACAGCCTCGCCGGCAACGCATTGCGCCTCTGGGGTGCAGGCGTCCTCCCAGCAGCCCAGGGTCGCGGCGCCTACCGCGCGCTGCTGCTCGCTCGCTGCCTCGACGGCATCGACCAAGGCGGCACCCTCGCCCTGGTCAAAGGCCGCGTCACCACCTCCGCCCCAGTCCTCCGCCGCGCCGGCTTCCTTGCCTACGGCACCGAACGCTGCTTCCAGGAACCCAACATCTGAGGACCCCGCAGTTGCTACTGCTGCATTCTCGGATCGTGTGTGGGGTCGGCGTACAGGGGAGGGCAACCACGATCGATCGCCGCGGGGCGTAGTTCGTAGTGCCAGGGCTCGTTGCGGTAGATCTGGCACAGTCCGTACTTGGCGCCGTTCTCGGACAGCCACGCCGTGGCATCGAAGCGCCCGATGTCGACCGCGGCTCCGGCCACGTGAGGAGACGTGTCCACGGTGGCCACCCATCGAGCAGCTTCCTCTTCCGAGCCGTACTTCGAGATCGCCTCGCGCAGAAGCTGATTCTGGTACTCCGGGGAACGCCAGCCGCTGTTGACGTAGAACTCGACGCCATCGTCAGCTGCATCCGTCGCCGCATCGCGCAGAGCCTGGAGCAGCTCGGGGTCGAGATTGGCTACGCCGGGATAGTGGTCATCAAAGACGGTCACCCCGTCGGGGAGAGCGCCGTCAGCCTCGGTAGCCGTACCACCGTGATCGCCACTGAGGACTTCGCCGAGCGAGGGCGCCGACGATGCCGACCGATAGACGAGGGTCCCGAGGATCGCGGCGGTGACGACGACCACGCCGACGGCGTACGGTCTCAGAGTCCTGCGGGACCTCGTTCGTGCTGCTGCCGTTTGACTCATGCCGCCAAGTCAAGGCAGCGCGGTGTTGCCGGCACGTATCCGGTTTTCGATATGCGAACGATATGCACCGGTCCGTAGCATCGAGATCATGCGTGTGCTGGTCGTCGAGGATGAGCCCTACATGGCAGAGGCCATCCGCGCTGGGTTGCGCCTGGAAGCGATCGCGGCCGACCTCGCCGGTGACGGTGACACCGCGCTGGAACTGCTGAGCATCAACGCCTACGACATCGCTGTCCTCGACCGCGACATTCCCGGGCCGTCCGGTGACGAGATCGCCAAACGCATCGTTGCCTCCGGCAGCGGCATGCCGATCCTCCTGCTCACCGCTGCCGACCGGCTCGACGACAAGGCGTCCGGGTTCGAACTCGGCGCCGACGACTACCTCACCAAGCCGTTCGAGCTGCAAGAGCTCGTGCTCAGGCTCAGAGCGCTCGACCGCAGGCGCGCCCACAACCGGCCACCCGTGCGGGAGATCGCGGGCCTGCGCCTGGATCCGTTCCGCCGTGAGGTCTACCGCGACGGCCAGTACGTCGCGCTGACCAGGAAGCAGTTCGCCGTGCTCGAGGTCCTCGTCACTGCCGAAGGCGGTGTGATCAGCGCCGAAGAGCTGCTGGAACGGGCATGGGACGAGAACGCCGACCCCTTCACCAACGCCGTGCGCATCACGGTTTCGGCTTTGCGTAAACGCCTCGGAGAACCTTGGATCATCGCCACCGTGGCCGGGGCCGGGTATCGCATCGACACAGCACCCGGCACCGGAGACGAGGGCAGCGACCGTGGATAGGCAGCCTGGTTTGAGCGTTCGCCTCAAACTCACCCTCAGCTATGCCGGGCTCGTCATGCTCGCAGGTGCCTTGCTGCTTGCGGTCGTGTGGGCGTTCCTGCTGCGTTACGTCCCCGAGGTGATCACCACCCCGCCGCCCGGGTCCGGATTTCAGCCGGGATGGATGTACGGACCTGACCGCTCCGACCTGCTGGTCGCTTTCGTGCCGAAGGCAACCATCATGCTGGTGCTCCTGCTGGGCTTCAGCCTGCTGGGAGGATGGATCCTCGCCGGCAGCATGCTCGCGCCGCTGACTCGCATCACCAATGCCGCCCGCCTGGCCACGAACGGGTCGCTCGCCCACCGGATCCAGTTGGAAGGCCGCCAAGACGAGTTCCGCGAACTCGCCGACGCCTTCGACACCATGCTCGCGCGGCTCGAAGCACACGACGCCGAACAGCAGAGATTCGCGGCCAACGCCTCCCACGAACTGCGCACCCCACTGGCGATCACGCAGACGCTTCTCGACGTGGCCCGCAACGACCCGAACCGCGAAAGCAGCGAACTCGTCGAACGCCTCCACTTCGTCAACACCCGAGCGATCGACCTCACCGAAGCAATGCTCCTGCTCAGCCGCACCAACCA
>NZ_DASRXP010000280.1:0-6680 GCF_035687465.1 Kribbella sp. | reverse complement strand
ATCTGATCGGCGGCAAGGCGGCGGACCGGTCGTTGATGCCCAGCTTGTCCGTGATCCTGACGTTGCTGGCCGCAGTACTGGTCGCGTTTGTCTTCACCGCGCATCAGCAGCTGTTGGCCGCGGTGACGATCGCGCTGTTCGGTGCGGCCGGGTTCGCCACCGCGGCGCCGCTGCAGAAGCGGGTGATGGACAAGGCGAAGGGCGCTCCGGCGCTGGCCTCCGCCGCGAACATCGCCGCTTTCAACCTCGGCAACGCGGCCGGTGCCTACCTCGGTGGGCTGACCATCGAGCACGGCCTCGGCTACACAGCCCCCAACTGGGTCGGGGCGGGACTGGCCGTATCCGGCCTGACAGTGGCCCTGATCTCCGGCCTGCTGGACCGTCGGCAGCGCTCCGCCGAGTCCGAGCCAACCCCCATTCTCACCACCGCCTGAAGCTGGTCAGCGGGAACGGCGCCGGGTGACACAGGACTGACCCGTCACCGTTGTGCCCCGTCGATCGCTTGCACTACTCAGGGTGTACGGGCGACTCTTCTCCGTCAGAGGCTGCACCGCCCAAGCAGTCGATGACCAACCTGGAGTGTGAGGCATGACAGGAAAGCTCAAGTTCGCCCGTGCGGCTCTCGTCGCCGCTTTGGTCGCCGTGGCGTCGGCCGGCGCCATCGGCTCGGCGCAGGCGAAGACGCCCCCACCTGTGACGAACATCGTCGGCGGCTCCCTCGCCAGTACTGCGCAGACGCCGTGGGCGATCGCGCTCAACAACAGCCGCTCCCCGGTCCCCAGCGGCCAGTACTGCGGCGCCACCCTGGTGAAGGCGAACAAGATCGTCACCGCCGCCCACTGTGTGACGCAGCCACTGAGCACGTACACCGCGATCCAGGGTCGGGACAACCTGAACACCACGGTCGGCAAGACCTCGAAGATCTCCAAGATCTGGAAGGACCCGCAGTATGGGCAGGTGGCGGGCCACGACGTCGCAGTACTGACGCTGACCACGCCGTTCACCGGGGTGGCGACGCTGCCGCTGGAGACCAGCCGCGCGGCTGACGCTGTCGGCGCCCAGTCGACTGTGTACGGCTGGGGCGAAACCGAGGGCACCGGTCCGGCGGACCGCTTCCAGAAGGTGCTCGTGCCGGTGCTCGGCGACTCGTACTGCGGTCAGGTGTACGCCGGGGAGGGCTACGTCGCGAACGGGGAGATCTGCGCCGGGTACAAGGCCGGTGGCAAGGACTCCTGCCAGGGCGACTCCGGTGGCCCGCTGGTCCTGAACGGCCGCCTGTTCGGCGTCGTCTCCTGGGGCATCGGCTGCGCGGACGCCGGCAACCCGGGCGTGTACGCCGAGGTCGCCTCCTACGCCACCGCCCTCCAAACCCAGATCAACAACTAGCCCGTTTGGTGGCCGGTCCCACGGGGGCCGGCCACTAAACCAGTGTCTTAGCTCCTAGAACACTGTTTCAGTTAGTGTGGTCGGCATGGTGCGGGCAGCGGACGAGAAGACTGTGCTGGGGTCCGTCTGGCTGCGGGCCGAGCCGAGCGGGACCAGAGCGCCACTCAGCCGCGACGACATCGTCCGGGCCGCGATCGGGATCCTCGATCGCGAAGGGCTGGAGAAGTTATCCATGCGACGGATGGCGACCGAGCTCGGTACCGCGGCAACTTCGGCGCTCTACTGGCGAGTGGCGAACAAGAACGATCTCCTCGAACTCGCGGTCGACACAGTCCTTGGGGACGCGCTAGTCGCCACGGACGACGGTGATTGGCGGGACCAGCTCACGACGTTGGCGCACGCGGCGTACGAGGTGCTTGCCGCGCATCCCTGGGCACCGCAACTGCTCGCGAGCCATGCCGGGCTCGGCCCGAACTATCAGGCCTACGCGGAGCGGATTCTGTTGATCTTGAAGTCAGCCGGCTTCAAAGGCGTGTATCTGGATGCTGCCGTCTCTGCTGTCTTCCACTACGTCATCGGCGCGGCCGTGACTGACGCCGCCTGGACCGCGACGGTTCGGCGCAGCGGACTCACCGATCAGGATTGGGCCAGCGGCGCCGGCGACCAGCTCGGCGTAGGCGCCGCCACCCTCACGGCCTACCTCTCCAGCGAGGACCGCTCCGGCCCTCAGGCCCGCTTCACCACCGGCCTCCGTGCCATCCTCATCGGCCTTCGCCCTCGCCAGCTCACCTAGATGTCAGCGAAGGCGGAGGACGGGTTCTCGAAGGCGTCGGCGACGAACCGGAGGAAGGCCGCGGCAGTACCGCCGTCACAGACCCGATGGTCGAACACCAGTGACAGTTGCGTGAGCTTGCGGATGGCGAGCTCACCGTCGACCACCCACGGCCGGTCGATGATCCGCCCGACCCCGAGGATCGCCACCTGCGGATGGTTGATGATCGCCGCACTGCCGTCGACGCCGAAGCTGCCGTAGTTGTTCAGCGTGAAACTGCCGCACGACAACTCATGCGTCGTCAGCCGCCCATCCCGAGCCGACGCGGTCAACCGCCGAATCTCCGCATCCAACCCACGCGTAGTCAACGCGTGCGCCCCAACCACAGCCGGTACTACGAGTCCGCGCGCCGTCTGAGCCGCCAGCCCAAGGTTGATCCCGTCGTACTGAACCAGCTCATCCCTCTCGGTATCGACGAATCCGTTCAGTTCCGGATGCTTCTGCAGGCCCGCGACCACGAACCGCGCCATCAACGCGAGCAGCCCCGGACCGGAATCACTTGCCGTCCGCAACGACTCCCGCAACTCGATCAGCGCGGTAGCGTCCACATCAACCCACGTAGTCGCCTCAGGAATCTCGGCCCGACTACGACTCAATGTCGCAGCCACAGCCCTCCGAAACCCACTAACCCGTTCCCGGCGCAACTCCAACAACCCCGTCCGCGAATCAACCACCCCACCAGGAGCAGCCGCACCCACAGGCGCTGAGGCGGACGCAGGCACAGGCGTTGCATCGAGCGCAGGCACACCGGACGTCGGCACTCCCGTGGCTGCTGGCGCAGGTGCACCCGCAGCTGGCGCGGCGGACGGCAGGTTTGTGCCGCCGGCCTCTCTAGCGGCGATCGCATGCTCGACATCCCGCCGGGTGATCACTCCACCGGCGCCCGAACCATCCAGCAGATGAAGGTCCACCCCTGCGTCCTGCGCCAACCGCCGCACCAGCGGCGAAATCACCAACGGCACCGCCCGCCGCGCCCGAACCGCAGGTACAGCGCCCCCAGCGACCACCGCAGGCACACCACCATTCGCCGGAACCGCGGGCTCAGCACCTCCAGCCGGAACCGCAGGTACAGCAGTCGCCGGCGCCGCCCCAACACGCCCAGACGGCACCGCAGGTACAGCAACTCCAGCCGTCGCCTCCACAGCGCGCTCGTCCGGTACCGCGGGTACGGCGGGTGCCGATCCCACTCCGACCAACTGCCGCGGCCTGCGCCGACGGCCGGAACCAGTACCTGCGGGGGTTCCGTAGCCGATCAGTACATTTCCTGAGCCGGCCTTCTCTTCCTCGCGGTACGCCTCAACCGCAGGGGCGGGGGTGGTTGAGGTTCCGATGGTGATGAGGGGTTTGCCGACGTCGATCGTGGTGCCTTCTTCGCCATGGAGTTCTGCGACCACGCCGGCGTACGGCGACGGGACCTCGACGAGGGACTTGGCGGTTTCCACCTCCACGAGTGGCGCGTCCACCGCCACGACGTCGCCAACGGCAACCAACCAGCGGACAACCTCCGCCTCCGTCAGCCCTTCACCGAGATCCGGCAGCAGGAAGGTCTGTGTCGTCACGAGTCCTCCCACTGCAGATCGTCCACCGCGTCGAGAATCCGATCCACGCCCGGCAACTGGTGCCGCTCGAGCTTCGGCGGCGGGTACGGAATGTCGAATCCCGTCACCCGCCGGATCGGCGCCGCCAACGAGTGGAAACACCTTTCGGTGACCCGGGCAACGATCTCCGACGACACACTCGCGAACCCGCTCGCCTCGGCAACAACCACCGCTCGTCCAGTACTACGAACTGCCGCGCACACCGTCTCGTCGTCGAACGGCACGATCGACCGCAGATCGACTACCTGCAGCTGACGACCTTCCGCAGCAGCCGCCTCAGCCGCTTCCATCGCGACCGGCACCGTCGGTCCATACGCGATCAGAGTCGCGTCGGCGCCAGCACGTCGTACGACGGCCGTCCCGATACCGGGCTCCGCCACACTAAGATCAACCTCTTCCTTCGCCCAGTAAAGCTTCTTGGGCTCCAGGAAGATCACCGGGTCAGGGAACTCGATTGCCCTACGCAACAAGCTGTAAGCATCCGCAACGGTGCTCGGGGCAACAACCGTCAACCCGGGAGTATGCGCGTAGTAGCTCTCGGACGAGTCGCAGTGGTGCTCCACCCCGCCGATCCCACCGGCGTACGGCATCCGGATCACCATCGGCAGTGTCACCTTGCCGCGGGTGCGGTTGCGCATCTTCGCGACGTGACTGACCACCTGCTCGAAAGCGGGATACCCGAAGGCGTCGAACTGCATCTCGACCACCGGCCGCATCCCGTTCATCGCCAACCCGACCGCCATCCCGACGATGCCGGCCTCGGCCAACGGGGTGTCGAAGCAACGATCCTCGCCGAACTCGGCGGTCAGCCCGTCCGTGATCCGGAAGACCCCGCCGAGCGCGCCCACGTCCTCGCCGAACATGAGTACGGTGTCGTCGGCCTTCATCGCGTCCCGCAGCGCCTGGTTCAGCGCCTGGCCCATGGTGAGTTTCTGGTGCGTCATGATCAGGCCTCTTCCCGCGCGAGCTCGTCCTGCAGGAACGCCGCCTGCTCCTTCAACTGCGGGGTCGGCGTCGCATACAGATGGGCGAACAGTTCGGCCGGATCCGGCGACACCTCCTCCATCAACCCGGTTCGCAACTCGGCGGCGATCCGGTCAGCCGCCCGGGCGGCCTCTTCCTTCTTCTCGTCGCCCAGCAGACCTCGCTCGGTCAGATAGGCATCCAGCCGCTTCAGTGGATCGCGCTCGAGCCACGGAGTGACCTCGTCGTCCTCGCGGTACCGGCTCGCGTCGTCGGCATTGGTGTGCGCCTGCACGCGATACGTGTGCGCCTCGACCAACTGCGGACCCTCCCCGGCCCGTGCCTTTGCGACCGCCTGTCCCAGTACTGCGAGCAGCCCGGCGAGGTCGTTGCCATCGGCCCGCTCCCCGGGTACGCCGTACCCGATGCCCTTGTGTGCAAGGGAAGGCGCGATCGTCTGCCGGGCAAGTGGCACCGAGATCGCGTACTCGTTGTTCTGGATGAAGAAGACCACCGGCGCCTTGAAGACGGCCGCGAAGTTCAGCGCCTCGTGGAAGTCGCCTTCGCTGGTGGCGCCGTCACCGCAGAGCGCCATCACCACCGTGTCCTCGCCCTTCAGCCGAGCGGCGTGCGCGACTCCGACAGCGTGCAGCAACTGCGTCGCCAGCGGCGTGGACTGCGGAGCCACCTTGTGCTCGTACGGGTCGTACCCGGAGTGCCAGTCGCCGCGCAGCAGCGTGAGTGTCTCGATCGGGTCGACCCCGGCGCTGATGATGGAGACCGTGTCGCGGTAGGTCGGGAAGAGCCAGTCCTGCTCGCCCAGAACCATCGTCGCGGCGATCTGGCAGGCCTCCTGCCCGTGCGACGACGGATAGACCGCCAGCCGCCCCTGCCGGACCAGCGCGCCGGCCTGGTCGTTGATCTTCCGCCCGGCGACCAACTGTGCGTAACCATCCACGAGCTGGTCCGCGGACGGCATCCCGTATTGCGGATTGTCGTGCGGCACCCCGTGCTCGTCGATCAGTTGGACTGGTTCGGCGGAGGGGAGCAAACGCTCCTCGACGGTGGCCATGGACCCTCCTGCGCAGAAGACGGACTGATGTCTCATCGTTCTACTTCTGGCCATTCGGATCCATAGCTGGAAGAATCACGAGATGAATGGTCTCCGTGGATTCGCATTGGGAGCAGAATGTCCGACGACGTGACGGTCAGCGCGATGGCTGCTGGACAGATGGTCGTCGCTCCGGCGCTCGACGAGCTCGACCGGCAGATCGTCGAGGCACTGAGCCGGGACGGCCGGCTGTCGATCCGGGCCCTGGCGGACCAGGTGCACATCTCCCGCGCGAACGCCTACGCCCGGGTCGAACGACTCACCTCGACCGGCGTGATCACCGGCTTCACCGCCACGGTGGACCCGTTGAAGCTCGGGCTGGCGACCTCGGCATACGTCACTCTCAGTCTCCGTCAGAGCTCCTGGCGAGCCCTGCGCGAACAACTCCAGGCGATCCCCGAGGTCAAACACATGGCCCTGGTCGGCGGCGACTTCGACGCCATCCTCTTGGTCCGCGCCGCCGACAACGAAGGCCTCCGCCGGGTAGTCCTGGAAAAACTCCAAGCCATCCCCGAAGTCCTGGGCACCCGCACCGCCCTGATCTTCGAAGACCTCGGCACCCTGTAATCCCTGGGGACATCCGGGCCTACCCGGTGCGGCGGCCGGCGGACGCCTGAGCGCCCGGAGGAAGTCGAGAAGGCCCTATCAAGCCGGGGAGCGGCTGACCCTGGCCGACCTCGGCGCCGTCGTAACGCCCGAGTGACGCCCACTGCGCGCGTCGTACCGCCGGCTGTTTGCGGCGCCCGGATCGAGTGGCCGGGCCCATCTGCTGTGGTCCGCAGTCGGTCGG
>NZ_DASRXP010000279.1:0-3769 GCF_035687465.1 Kribbella sp. | reverse complement strand
GCGGCCCGTGATGATCCACCGCGCGCTGTTCGGCTCGATCGAACGGTTCTTCGGCATCCTCACCGAGCACTACGCGGGCGCCTTCCCGCCCTGGCTGGCCCCGGTCCAGGTGATCGGCATCCCGATCACCGACGGCCACGTCAACTACCTGTACGAGGTCGCGGAGCAGCTCAAGGAGCAGGGGATCCGGATCGAGATCGACGCCTCCGACGACAGGATGCAGAAGAAGATCCGGAACGCGCAGAAGGCGAAGGTGCCGTACATGCTGATTGCCGGCGACGAGGACATGGCGGCCGGGTCGGTGTCGTTCCGCTACCGCGACGGCACCCAGAAGAACGGCATCCCGATCGCCGACGCGATCACCGAGATCGTCGAATCCGTCAAGAAGCGCATCCAGGTTTGACATCCACCCGGAGTAACCCGGGTTCATCCACTGACCGGGGAGGTCGAGAGGTGAGGTTCGCGGTTCGCAGGCCCACCCAGCGGTCGGCCTCCCCGCGCAGTCACGGCATGCCCTGCCGCGATATTTCTAGCTGCGTTGATGTCGGCATGATCCACATGACCGCAGGAAACGCATTTGAAGACCGCTTGGCTCTTACGGTTCTCAGATGCGACACTGCCGCATTCGTGGCACCTCTGCGAGGTATAGGCGGCGCGGACCATCTCGACCCGCCCCGCCGCCTTGTCCTTGAGGCGTTGTACCAACTTGCCCCAACCGCTCGCAAGGATTCCCCGGTTCAAACCGGCCTTGCGGCGAACGCCCGTTCCAGGCTTTTCGTGGGTACCTCGCGCAGACCGTGTCATCTCCGCGATCCGCAAGTTCTCCACTCGGATCAAATCGAACCGTCGGGCGAGTGTTGTAGTCGTCTGCTCTATCCAGTCGTTTCGTCGGTCGACAGTCCGAGCGATCAACCGGGCGATGGCGTGATTCGTCCGACGCCTTCGGTTCGAGCCGGGCTTGGCCCGAGCCAGCCGCCGTTGCAGAAGCGAAAGCCTTCGGACCTCCTGAGGACTCGGCTTGGGCGCCTTGAGGAGTTCACCTGTGGAAAGTGCCGCCGCCACCCTCACGCCACGATCGATACCGACGACTGCATCGTTCCCAGGCGCGGCGATGACGGCAGGGATTGCGGCGAAGGCAATATGCCACCGCCCGGCTCGGTCAAGGGTGATTCTGTACGACTTGGCAGCTGGGGGCTTTCGACTCCATCGGAACTTGATCCAGCCGATCTTAGGCACGCGTACGGCGCCCGCATTCCGGCTCAGACGTTTGACATGATGCGTGCGCAACGCGACGACCCGGAATCCCTCGGCCCGTCCAGATTTCCGCCAGGTCGGTCGACGATGTGTCCCTTGGAAGTAGTTGGTAAGGGCTTGGCTGAAGTCCCTCAATGCCTGCTGCTGAATCATCTGTGGCCCCTCTCGGAGCCAGTCACAGGCTGCACGCGCCTCTGTCAGTTGGCGAGCCTGCTCAAGGTGTCCCGGGGCTGCTTGACGATCTGGCCGCCAATAGCTGTGCTGTTCGACGGCCAAGTTCCATACGAAACGTGCGTGTCCACAGAACTCGAGCAGCCTGATCGTCTGAGACGGCGTAGGCGCAAGGCGGAATCTGGACACATCAGAAACTGTCGCATCGAGCGCCGACAGTTTCGGGTCCGCCGCTTATCGTCGGCGTTCGGCGATGTCGAAAGTGAATCCCAGAGAATTTCGGTGCTATATGAGTGACACGGGACTTCCCGGCGGCACGCCTGCAGACGAGCCCGGCGGCGGGTCGCCGTATGCGCCCGACGGGCTGGCCGTGCAGGACGGGGTCGGGGTGGCGGATTCGTTCCTGCGGCTATGGACTCCGCACCGGATGGCGTACATCGCGGGGGAGAACAAGCCGACGAGTACGGAAGCGGGATCCGGGTGCCCGTTCTGCCGGATCCCGGGGCTGTCGGACGTCGACGGGCTGATCGTGCAGCGGGGGCCGGCGGCGTACGCGGTGCTGAATCTGTATCCGTACAACCCGGGGCACCTGATGGTGGTCCCGTATCGGCACGTGGCCGACTACACCGAGCTGACGCCGGAAGAGGTCGCGGACGTGGCGACCCTGACACAGCAGGCGATGCAGGCGGTGCGGATCGTGTCGGCGGCGCACGGGTTCAACATCGGCATGAACCAGGGTGAGATCGCCGGCGCCGGGATCGCGGCTCACCTGCACCAGCACGTGGTCCCACGCTGGGGCGGCGACACCAACTTCATGCCGGTCGTCGCCCAGACCAAGGTCCTCCCTCAGCTCCTCACCGACACCCGAGCCCTCCTCGCCAAGTCCTGGCCGAGCACCTAACCCGTACTACGCCCCGCCGCGCGACCTCGCAGTACGGGTCAAGGGCGAGGTTTTTGGGCGGTGCGTTGCCAGATCTCTCGCCAGTTGGCGGTGACCTGCTTCTGAAGGTCGCCGGGGAGACGGGCGTCGGGGCCGCGGGGATCGACGCCGCAGGCGGTGCAGAAGGTGTCGACCGGGCGGCTGGTGCCGCAGACCGCGCAGCGCGGTTGGGGTTGCGGCTGCGACATGTTGGCATCGACCAGCCGGTGCAGGACCGTCACCAGACGCTCATCGGGGTGCCGTCTCGGGTCGGGGCAGTAGGCGAGGCTGGTTGCCGTCAGCCACTGGTCGGTGAGCGCCGGTTGCCGACGGCCCTCAGCCTTCTCACCCCGCCGCCGCGCCGCGTACGTCGTCTGGAGCAACCGCCAGTGCTGGCGGGCTTCCTCCAACTCGTCGATCGCCCGGGTCAGCGAGTCAGGATCCTCGGACAGCTGCCCCGGCACCTTGGCCCGGATCGTCAGATGATGCCAGGTCGCCCGGAATCCGTAGATCGGGAAGTGCAACGAGCACTCGCGCAGCGCCCAGAACCGCGTGACAGGATCCTCTGAGCTGTCACGCGCTCGTTTCGCAGCGGCCGCAAAGCTGCCCATTCCGGCAATGTAGCGCGAGATCCTGCTTCTCCACCTCCTCAATCCGGTGGAGTTTTGTCCAGCGGCGTCCCTGGTCACCTGATGAACAGCGGCATCAGGGGGCCGACGATGTCGAGGAGGCTGTCCAGCGGGATCTCGCGGCTCGGGGTGGTCACGGCACTGACCCGGACGACGCTGCGGCCCTGGCGGAACACGAGTTCGCCCTCATCCGGCAGGTAGTACCCGGGCTGGCCGACCGGCGCGAGCTGGGGCGGGGGCGTGCGCCGCGCCTCGGGGATCGTGTCCGGGCGGAACGACTCGACGATGGAGACGGTCGCGTCGAAGGTTCCCCAGATGCAGGTCAGCGCCCCGTTCACCCGGTAGTCCCGCCGCAACTGGACCGAGGCCCCGACGAACTGCTCCGCCCGCGAGGTCGACAGCTGACACGCCGCATCGGACTGGCGCGCATTGCGCAGTGCGGCCGGTACTGCGGTGCGCACGGCCAGGCTGATCGCGACCGTCTTCGCGCGATCGATGCCGTCGGCCGAACCGCGGTCGATGCCGCCCGTCGGGGTGATCCGGACGGCCCGGTCATGCACGCTGAAGACGACCCGCGATGGGCCGATCAGCGCATCCGGACCGAGCTCCGGCAGGCCCTCCACCGATCCGGCGCCGGCGATCAGCCGGGCGAGCGAGTCGGCCTGCTTGGGCAGGGCACTGACCCCGACCGTGACGGTTCGGTCGTCGATGATCAAGGTGCACAGGTCGAGGGCGGGGAGGCCGCCGTCGTTCCAGGAGTTCGGCTTCGCCGTGACTTTCAGACCGAGTTGCTAGG
>NZ_DASRXP010000278.1:0-26896 GCF_035687465.1 Kribbella sp. | reverse complement strand
CTCCGGGAGCACCGAGAACGTGCTGTCGATCGACGATGTAGCGCGATGAGCCCGTGCGCCGGGCTCGGTCGAATCGCGATCAGAGCACAGGTCCTGAGTAGACCGATGAGCTCCGGCACGCCGGGGAACAAGGAACCGATGAGTGGGTTGATGGGGGGTTCGGATGACAGTGTCCATCAGAGCTGAGAGCACGGTGCCGTTCAACGGGACAGCATCACGGACGCCGCGATCGTTCGGTGAGTGGATTCCAGCTGCGCGAGAAGCGCGAGACGGTGGGCTGGGCGACGCCACATAATGCCGCGAACTCGCTGATGGCCAACGCGATCACTTGGGCCGGGTTCGGCCACCACGAGCAGATCAGCCGGCACTTCTTCCACCGGATTTCCGCGACGCGACGTTCAGACGGGGACAGCGAGTCGAGGGACGCTCGGATTCGATCCAGAGCGGCCGCACGGGTACCTAGGCCCCGGGGCATGCTCAAGCAGTGTTATGGCGAAGGCATGCCGCAGTCATGATCACTGGATATGTTATCCCTCGCCCTGCTGGTGCAATGAGCGCCGTACTGCTCGGAGCTTGCTGGATCTGGACACCCGGATGAGGCGCTGGTATACCTCTTTCGGAGGCTAGGTATTTCTCATACGTAGCCGGGGTGAAGATCGGAGGAGCTATGCAGGTCCTGGATATCTCAGCCGGGCAAGTTCTCCGCGATCTACGTCTTCTCCGCGATCTGGGTCAGCATCGGCTGGGGCGCGATCATCTAGATCGCCGCACTTGGCGGTGTCGACCCCGAACTCTACGAGGCCGATCGGGTCGACGGCGCGTCACGCCTGCAACGGATCCTGCATGTTTGGTGGTACGACATCGTCACCGGCCTGCCCGACCGATCGTCAAGAACGGCTTCATCACCGTCTGGGATACGCCAGGGCTTGGTATCGACTTCAACGTCGACGAAGCCAGCCGACGTCGCTACCGGCGTTCGGCGATCCGACCCTGACCGCGCACGCCACCGTGCCGGAGAGGAGCTTGACTATGGAACTGTCACGCCGAGGCTTCTTGTCCGTTGCGACCGGAGCCGCGGTCGCCGTGGCCGGCTCGTCGTTCTCGCCGGGGCGCGCTCGGGCGGTTGCCGGGCAGGTCACGGTGACCTCGGTCAGCCTGCCGGCGAAGGGATTGCGCGGCTTCGGGTCGGTGTCCGGCGAGCTGACCGGCCTCGGTGCGAACGGCTCGCTGTTGCGGATCCAGTGCCAGAACGCGAATCTGGCCAAGCTGACCCACGCGAAGTACCTGTCCGATCTGACCCGATTGCCGGGCGTGGTCCCGGCGACGCTGGCTGTCAACGGCCTGTCGGTCCCGGTGCACGAGACCGCGGCCGGCGTGGTCGCGGCGTTGATCGATGACGATGCGGTGTCGGTGCTGGCCTTCGACAGCGAGGCGGCGTTCACCGCGTCGGCCGGTCCGGCCATACCGTCCGGCACCACAGCAGCAGATTTCGTGCCCCAGGCAACGGTCCCGATGTACCTGGACCGCTTCGACCGGAACGGCTTCCTGGTGTACTTCGCGCCGTTCGCGCTGCCACCGGGCTGGGACCGGACCCAGCCGTACGACTACTCGCTCGATTTCGACTTCGCCGAGCAGAACGGTCTGGGGATCGCGCTGTGGGACAACGAGCAGCAGCTCAACTTCGGTGAGGGCCTGGCCCGGGTGCCGGACTGGAAGTGGGTGATGAAGGAGTGCGACGCCCGCGGCATCCCGGTGCACCTGAACACCCAGCTCGCCGACGGTATGTGGCTGGCGAACCGGTACCGGGACCAGACGATGCAGAAGATGCCCCAGTACTCCGGATTCCACGGCGCCGCCGCGAGCTACACGTACGCGGTCGGGGAGACGTCGTACAGCGCGACAACGGGGATGGACGCCGAGCTCGGCGTCCTGCAGGAGACGGTCCGCGAGTTCGCGCCGGCAGACAACGTGGTGGGCTGGCTCGAGCCGCACGGCGAACTCGCCGGCGGCACGGCGTCGGTGCTGCTGGCGGAGTACGGCCCGGTGGCGGATGCCTCGTTCCGTACCTTCCTGCAGGGCCGTTACGCCACGACGGCGGCAGTGGGGCAGGCCTGGTACGGCAACGCGGGCGCCGTCGCCGCGTGGACCGATGTCCACGTCCCGGAGGTCGCGTCGTTCCTGGGCTGGGATGCGGAGGCGGTCGATGTGGCCGGTGCCTGGAGGGTGCTGTATCCCGGTACTGGGTCGTTGCCGGCGGGTTGGGACCAGCCGGGGTTCGACGAGAGTTCGTGGGGCAGCTTGGTGATGCCCGGCAGTGACCGGGTTGAGTTCACGGCGCGGCAGAGCATGCTTGCGCGTCGTACGGTCGAGGTGAGCGCGGCGTGGCTGGCCGCCCACCCGCGAGCGTGGCTGTACCTGTTCGACCTCAACAACCAGGTGACGATCCCGGCGACCGTCAACGGGCAGGCGACCGCAGGCATCCCGGGCGCGGCGCTCATGGGCGGCCAACACTGGGGTGCGGTGGAGGTGACCGACCTGCTCCAGGCCGGGTCCAACTTGATCGCGGTGACGCTGCCGAACGGCTTCATCGGATACCGGGTCTACCTGTCCGGGGATGAGCCGGTGCAGTACCCGGCTTTGGGCCCGCAGCGCAACGCGCAGTGGGTCGATTTCCAGGACTGGAGCCGGTGGACGCGGCAGCAGGCGGTACGGCGTGGGGTGGAGATGATCCGGCAGGAGGATGCCGATCGGCCGGTGAATCTGATGTCCCCGGATCCGTACGCAGACCTGATCAAACAGGTCACGGCGCAGTATGGCGGGAATTTCCACAACACTGGCTACATGGCGGGGTTCTGGGCCGAGCTGCATACGTTGCTGGCCCGGAGTGCGGGTCGACCGTCCACTGCCGAGCCAGGCAATGGTGCGCCGAATGCGGATCAGTTCAAGGCGTTCTGGGGCCGATGGCTCAGCGAGGGTCTGAACGGGGTGAACTACTTCGCGTCCCAGCACGACATCATGTCCAAGCCCGATGTCCTGCAGGAGTTCCAGGACAATCGGGCGCTGTACCAGAGCATCGGTCGATATCACGTGCCCGAGGCCGAGGTCGCCGTACTCAATGGCTTCCGGGTCAACGGCAACGGCACCTGGCCATGGACGCCGGACGCCGACGTGTGGATTCCCGGCGGCTACTGGAAGACCAACGCGGCCAGCTACCTGATGGCGCGATGCCCGCGGGACGCAGTCACCGAACTGGACTTCGCCGATGGCACGGTCGACAAGTACCGGGTCATCGTCGATTCGAACACCCCGTTCATGGATGACGCCCTCGTCGACCAGATCGAGGCATGGGTGCGCGCTGGGGGCACCTTCGTCACCTATATCCAGACCGGGCGGCACACCACCACCGATATGAACGCCTGGCCGATCAGCCGCCTCACCGGGTACGACGTACTCAGCATCGACCCGTTCAACCATAACGGGTCGTATCAGCCGCTGACCGCGCATGCCGTCTCCGCGGCGCCTGGCCAATCGCTGCTCAGCGACACCTCGTGGCTGGCCAACCAACGCGGCGGCGGCTTGTCCCTCGGCAAGGTCGCCGCGGATGCGCAGGACGTGCTGCTGTGGGACAACGGCACCGTGGCCGCGGGGATGCGGCCTCTCGGCAACGGCCGGATCATCCAGCTCGGTTGGCACGTGAGCGGCGGCAACGCGACCACCCTGCTCGGCCAGATCATGGATTACCTCGGCGTGGCCCCGGTGCCTGCTCGGGCGGCGACCGTGGTGTTTCGGCATTACATCTCGAACACCGGCCTGCACGACGTTTGGGTGCTGTACAACGACTCAGCCAACTCGGTCACCACTGATCTGGTGTTCACCACGGCCGCCGCACCGACGGTATTGAGCGAGCTCACCACGACCACGACGACCCCGGTGACCGTGCAGAACGGGGCTTCCGGGGTGTACGGCATCACCTTGCCCGCGTGGGAGACGCGGCTCTTCCTCAGCCCTCGTACCGACGTACCGCAATCGCCGTTGGAATGGCTGACCCTGCAGCGGAACTGGTGGGCCGGTACCACCGCGCCGGATCCCGATCCACTGCCGACGAAGGCGCAAATGCAGCGCAACAGCGTGGACCTCACCGACGACTGGGCGTTCCTGCCAGTGGACAACTCCACGCCGGCCCAGATCGCGGCGCTGGTCCTGCCCGGCGTGGATGACTCTGCCTGGGAGCGCCGGAACCTCGGCGTCTGGTCCATGCCCGAGCATCCAGACGTGCACCACGCCGTACTGCGCAAGACATTCACCGTGCCGGCCGGCTGGTCGACCGGCGAGATCCAGCTGTGGCTACTGGTCGACAAGGAAGGCCAGACGTTCCACGACACCGGGCGGATCTATCTGGACGGTGTCCTGATCCGGGACTTCAGCGCCGGGGGCCTGGCTGGGTTGCCGGCCAACACGCTGCTTGCCCCTGGCAACCACCTGATCGCGTTCGAGGTCGAAGGTAGCGGCGCCGCGACCGGAGTCACGGCCAACGCGTGGGCGTACCGCATCCCGGAGCCCAGCGCCAGACAGGACCTGGCCGGCACCTGGTCGATCACCGGCGCGGACGGCATCCACGACGTCGGCCAGGCCGCCCTGCCCGGGTCGTTCACCGGTCTTCTCGCCGCCCGCGACGTGGTGATCGACGCCGGCCACAGCGGGTCCGCCGTCGTGCTGTACGTCCAGCGCACCGGCGCGTGCCTCAACGGAATCATGATCAACGGGGCGTTCATCGGCGACATCTACCCGGCGGCCAAGGTGGGCGACACCCTCCTGGTCAACATCACCACCAAGGTCGCCTTCGGGCAGACCAACCGGATCGAGCTACTCAGCTCCGGTCCAACCGGGCCGGCCGCCATCCCCACCATCGAAATCCGCTACTACGACCCAACCGTCTACCCGTGAATCACGCCGCCCTGGGGAAGGTATTGATGATGGAGTTGTCGCGTCGGAGCCTGTTGATCGGGGCCGCTCGCCGCGTCGGCGGCCGGCCAGTAGAGCATGGTGGACCTGCCGACTCGGTCCACCTGGGTGCCGGCATCTCGCTGCTGCGGATCCGGTGTGCCAGCGCGAAAGCGGCCCAATTGGTGCACGCCAAGTACCTGTCTGATCTCGTCCTGCTGCCGGGGGTGGCCCAGACCAGGCTCACCATCGGCGGGCTGCGAATCCCGGCGTACGAGACCTCGGCCGGTGCGGTCGCTGCGGATGACTTCTTGCGCGACTGAGCGGCGACCTGCACCCGGAGGACCATCGGGCCCAGGCGTTCCTGTCGAACGGTCCGCCGAGTGGCTGACGGGATCCGGAGCCACCAGGGTGGTCCCGATGGCTGCATCCCGGCCGTTCTGGCCGAGCGGGGGGCAGCATCTTCGCCATCCGCATTGGGGGCGCGGACCACATGATCACCGGTACAACCGGACGCAGCACGCGCCCCTGATGCGGGCAGTGCCGGACTGGCGCCTGACGACTACAACGTACGGCGGCTGGGCTCGGGATAGCGGATCTTGGCTGCGTGGACGCGGTGGCAGGCCTCGGTGAGCACGCTCAGCAGGTCGCCGCGCGAAGCGCTGAACGCCTTGCCGTCGATCACGAGAGGCGCCCCGAAGACGACAACGGGTGCACCGAGGCCCGGGCAGGTGATGGCCTGCTCGATGCTCAGGCCGCCAACGGCCTGCACCGGTACCGAGACGGCGGCGACGATGGCAGGCAGATCGGTGAGCGGAGTAAGGCCAGGGTGCTTGCCGCGGTGGTCGAAGCCGATGTGGTGGATGACCATGCCGACCCCCAGCCCTTCGAGCCGGACCGCCTCGGCCACCCGGTCGTCGGCGCCGAGGTCGTCGCCCATCACCAGCATTCTGAATTCGGCGCCGGCATCGCAGACCCTCTCGATGGTGGCGTCGTGAGCGCGGCCCATGACGATGACCGCGTCCGCGCCGGCATCGCCCATCATCTCTGCTTCGAGGTAGCCGCCGTCCATTGTCTTCAGGTCGACGATCAGCGGATGGCCCGGGAATTCCTTGCGCAGCGCGCGCACTGCATGGAGGCCCTCGGCGAGCACGAGCGGCGTACCGACCTCGATCCAGTCGGCTCCGGCTTCCACCGCGATGGCTGCGGTGCGCAACGCCTCGGCGTTGGAGGTGAGGTCGAGTGAGATCTGGACGATTGGGCGGGTGAGCTGCTGACGGGACAGACCGTGGATCGCCGAGGACATGTACTGCTCCATTCGCTGATGATCGGCTACGGCACCGGGTCAGGACGACCGGCTGCCGGGGAAGTCAACGCCGTGTCGAGCACCCAGCAGGTGCAGTTCGTCGACGGTGGCGTCCGCAAGCGGGATGCCGTCGCGCAGACGCTGCTCGCGGGTACGTTCCTCCGGCTCACCCGGTACGAGTACGCCGTCGAAGCCCTGAGCAGGCGTGGTCGAGTGGGCCAGCTCGACCAGAGACTGCATGCGGTCGAGGAACACGTCGTACGGCGCGAAGTGCGCCACGTCGATGGCGAGCAGCCAATGCCCGATGTTCTGCGGCTTGCTGAAGTCGGTGTACATGTTGCCGAGCCCGTGGGACACGGCGGCGCTGCTCAGTACACCCGCGAGGATCTCCACGACGAACCCGAGTCCGTATCCCTTCGGCCCACCGACGGGGAGCAGGGCCTCGACGGCCGAAGCATCGGTGGTCGGCCGGCCCTGCTGGTCCACGCCCCAGGTGTCGGGGATCGCCAGACCGGCTGCCTGGGCGATCATCACCTTGCCCATCGCCGTAGTGCTGGTCGCCATGTCGATGCTGACGGGTGCGCCCCTGGTCGGGGCGGCGAAGGCGATCGGGTTGGTTCCCAGTAGCGCCTCACGTCCGCCGTACGGGACGACGATCGGTTCTGAGTTGGACACGACGATCCCGACGGCATTGCGCTCGGCCAGCCAGCGGGCATAGAACCCGGCCGCACCGAAATGAGTGCTCCCGTGCACACTCGCCGCAGCCACACCGGTGGACCTGCTGAGCGTCAAGGCTGCCTCAGCAGCCTGCCGGGCAGCGATCTGCCCGGCAGCGCCGTTGGCATCGACGGTCACCACCGCGCCGGAGTTCGACACCACGGGCTCGGCTTCGGGCCGCACCAGGCCTGCTATCACCCGCCGCTCGTAGGCGGGGAGCCGAAGCACGCCGTGGGAGTCGATGCCCCGGACGTTCGCGTCGACCAGTGTGTGGGCCAGGAACCGGCCGTCGTCGGCGCTGTACCCCCAGAGCCGCAACAGCGCGGTAGCCCAGAACTCCAGGCTGTCGGCTTCGATCGCCATTGTGGTCGGCCTCTCTCTCGACTTCCGGTCTGGCCCGAACCCTAGCGGTCTATAAATCCTATACGTCATACTTATTGCTGCCTAGCCCCGACGAAAGAGGTGTGTCGCGTGAGGATCAGCGTGTTCCCGAAGGGAGATCTGGAGGCGATCGCCGTGCACCGCACGATGTCAGTGCATGACTGGATCGAGAAGGCACGGGTCTTGCCTGTCGACGGACTGGAGCTCTACTCCGGGATGTTCTGGCAGACCAGCGACGACTTCGTCGACCAGGTGGGGGAGCACCTTGCCGCGGCGGGTTTCGAGATGCCGATGCTGTGCGCCTCGCCGGACTTCACCCACCCCGAGCCCCGGCGGCGGGCAGAGGAGATCGCGGCCGAGGCTCAGATGATCCGGATCACCGCGCGGCTCGGCGGGCCTCGCGCGAGCACCCGGGTGTTGTCCGGGCAGCGCCATCCCGGAGTGTCCAGGGAACAGGGGCTGGAGTGGGCGGCGAGCGCGATCGAGACCTTGCTGCCGCTGGCTCGTGAGCTCGACGTCACCTTGGCGCTGGAGAACCACTACAAGGACGGCAGCTGGAAGTATCCGGAGTTCGCCCAGCGTACGGACGTCTTCCTGGAACTGCTCGGGAGGATCGACGACCGTGCCCACTTCGGGGTGCAGTATGACCCGTCGAACGCGATCGTTGCCGGTGACGACTCGGCAGAATTCCTAGACCTGGTGATCGACCGGGTGGTGACAATGCAAGCCTCCGATCGCCGGTTGGCCCCCGGTACCTCGCTGGACGACCTCCGCCGCAGCGACGGCACGCTGGGCTATTCGCCGCTGCTCCAGCACGGCGTCATCGGTCGCGGTCTGAACGACTATCCGAGGATCTTCCGTACCCTCGCCGCGGCCGGCTACGACGGCTGGATCAGCATCGAGGACGGTGTTAACGGCATGGACGAGATGCGCGCGTCCGTCGAGTTCTTGCAGGAGGCCAGGCAGATGTACTTCGGTGGGTCGACGCAAGTCAGAGTTGCCGCGCACGACGAGGCGAGAAGGGCTACCGGCGTATGAAGGGTCTGCTGAAATATGGCCGCCGCGACGGCGCGGTGGAGGTCCGTGAGGTGCCGGCTCCCGAGCTCCTGGACGGGCATGTGCTGATCGAGGCGAGAGCGGTCGGCGTCTGCGGGTCGGACCTCCACATGTGGCATGACACGCACAGCTGGCCGACCCGGGTGCCGGTGGTGCTCGGCCACGAGATGGCCGGAGTGGTCGCCGCTGTCGCCGACGACGTCAGCGCTTGGGAAATCGGCGATCGGGTGGTCTGCGAGACGGCGGCCTCGATCTGTGGCGAGTGCACCTTGTGCCGGACCGGTCGCTACAACTTGTGCCCAGGCCGGGAGGGATACGGCGCCACCCGCGACGGCGCGTTCGCCGAGCTCCTGCTGGCTCAACCCCGGGTCTTGCATCGCATCCCGGACAACGTGTCGTTCGAGCAGGCGGCTCTCACCGAACCGTTCGCGGTGGCCTACAACGCCTTGGTCGAACGAGCGACGGTCGCACCGGGCGACCTCGTCGTCGTGCAGGGAATCGGGGCCATCGGGGCACTCTCGCTCCAGGTTGCGCGGCTCCGCGGGGCCGGCCTGGTTGTCGTCCTCGGCACGCCGGTCGACGCTCTACGGCTGGAGAAGGCACGGGCCCTGGGTGCGGACCGAATCGTGGACGTCACTGCGGAAGACCCCGTCGCCGTCGTGCGATCCTACGGCGACGTGCTCGGCGCCGACCTGGTCGTCGACGCCACCGGTGTCAGTGCGGCACTGCGGCCGGCGCTCGACATGGTGCGGCCCTTGGGTTCGATCGTGAAGATCGGCTGGGGACCGCAGGCCGTGGACTTCAGTCTCGATCCACTGGTCGCGAAGGCGGTCACGCTCTACGGCTCGTTCTCTCATACCTGGGCGACTTGGGAGCGAGTGTTGCAGCTGTTCTCCACCGGCCGCCTCGACCCGGACGCCGTGCTGGGCGGTGTCTATCCGCTGGAGGACTGGCGGTCGGGATTCGAAGCGATGGAGTCGGGCCGCAACATCAAGAGCGTCATTTCGATGACCTCCTGACCTCCTGTGCCGACTGCAGCACCTCGAACTCGTGCAATGTCTCCTCGACGAGCGCCAGGGCGGCCGCTTGGGCCGAGCCGGCGTCCCGTTGCCCGAGCGCGTCGGCGAGTTGCAGATGACGGTCGACCGACCGGCGGCTCATGTCGTGCATGCCCGGCCGCAGGTCGTGCCTTCTGACCTCCAGTGCGGCCCCGACGGTGCCTGCCAGTTGCGCGATGACCGGGTTGCCCGTGCCGTTGAGCAGCAGTTGGTGGAAGCGCTCGTCCGCTGCGAAGTACTCGCGGCTGTCGTCGGCCTCGACGGCGTCGCTCATGCGGAGAGCGGCCTGGCGAATCTCCACCGCGTCCTGGGGCGAGATGCGGTCGGCAGCCAAGCGTGCCGCCACCTGCTCGACACCCAGACGGAGCTCGAGCAGCTGGCGCATCTGGTCGACGTACTGGGCACTCTGTGCGCGCCACTTGACGACCTGAGGGTTCAGCAAGTCCCAGCTGGTGATGGGCAGGACACGGGTGCCGACGTGTGGGCGGCCTTCGACCAGCCCCATGGAACTCAACGCTCGCAGGCACTCCCGCATGACGGAGCGAGACACCTCGAACCGCGCGCACAACTTGTCGGCCATGACGATGCCGCCGACCGGCAGGTCGCCGTTCACGATCTCCTGGCCGAGCTCTTCGAGCACGTGGCCAAAGAGTCCGCTCGGCGTTCTCGGACGGCGCGTCGTACCACCGGTCCCGGCTGGCAACGTCTCGGACATGCGGTCCTATCGGGTCAGGCTCGCGCGGGATGCGGAACTGGTCGCCTCAACTTAGCAATCGCGGCGATGCCTGGGCGGCGCGGCATTCGGGACAGGGCCCAGCCGCCTCCGCGGTCGCTGCATAGACCAGGTAGACGCAGACCGCGGCGGTTCACTGCAGTCGGTGCTCTCGGCGTTGGTCGCCGGTGGGCATGAGGCTTGGTAGTCGGGCCATTGCCGCTCGCCGCGAGGTCCCTCCTGTGGATAGCCGGCTGTCCACCACCCAGCTGGCAAGTGCCGATGCGCGCGCGGTGCTGGCTATCGCGCCGAGACCCTCGGGCGGTCTGTCCGCACTCCTCCGTTTGGGTCACCGGATCCGGATCGCGATCGCCGGTAACGACGCCTCGTGCTTCTCCTACCACGGCCCGCCAGGCGAGACCTTCACCCTCGCGCTAGGCCATTCCACGCACTTGGACCTTCCCGTCGAACGTCGGCAGGGGCAACCGCTTGGCGGTGAATGACGCCGACCAGCGGCCGGTCACTCAGCTCCGGGGGCGCCGCGGGCGCTAGGTCGACGGTGCCGAAGGCGGACTGCCATGCCAGCTGTCAGATGGTCGCACCGGTGCGCATCACGCGCGCGTACCTGCTCGGCGTGGGAATCCATCCCGCGTGCTCTTGCATCAGATTCGGCATCGTGAGTTCCCTTCGTGAAGAGAGCGCGCGTCATTGTCCGGGCCTGGGGAACAACGGAACAGCCGATAGCGCTAAGGGTGGATCTTGGGCTGTGAGCGGACCCGCTGGCTGCCTCTACCGCGTCTCGGCTTCGGGTGGGGCTGGGCCCGGAGTCGTTCGCGGAGGCGATCCTCTCGGAGATGAGCGGGTCCTCGGGCCTGCGGATGCGGACGGGCTTGGGCTGGAGCGGCAGGCCGTCGTCCGCCGCGGAATCCTGAGCCCGTCGAGGCAACAGCAGGGTGTAGCCGTCGATCACCCATTGCTGGCCGGTTGTGCCACCACCGAGTTCGGCTCTCATCCGGGTGAGCGCGACGTTGACGATCGAGATATCGAGCGTGATCAGGAAGAAGCCCAGCGACGCGATCGTGATGACGATCCGGGCGTGTGGGCCATCGGCCAGCGTCGAGGAGCTTGAGCGGAAACCGGAGGTGCTAGGCACTGCGGTCCTTCCCGTGAGCGATCTGGAGGCGTGTATCTACCTTCGGGCTGGGCTTTGTGGTCTGCCGTATGCCTTCTACCCCGACTGGGACGAAGCCGCCGACGGGATGGTCGCGCTACTGCGCACCGAAGCAGGTGCTGCAAGGCGAATCCTCGGTTGCGTGCCTTGCCGAGCTCGCCGGCGCCGCGCTCGCGGCCGTCAGCCAGCACCTGGCCAAGCTGCGCCTGGCCGGCCTGGTGAAAGGCCGCCCGGAGGGGACGTTCGTGTACTACTCCGCCGCCGACGACCACGTGAAGGGCCTGCTGGATCAGGCCCTGTTCCACGCCGACCACCTCGACCGAGACCTGCCCGAAGCCGCCAGCAGTTCGGCGACGCAACAGGCCTGAAACGCTCGCGCGATGGACCGAAAGCTTGCCTAGAGCAGCACTGAGATCGTCGCAAAGCTGGGCCCCGATCTCCTCGGGCGCTAGCGCTGGAACTGGCCCGGGCCGAAGAACAACTCCGGGCCGAAGGGCATGCCGGGCGGTTCGAGGTTCGAGCGCAAATGGGATGGCTTTCTTCACTGCAAGGGTGCAGGTCAGAGGCGATTTCAAGTGAAAGGGCCCCGATCGGCGGTGAGCGACGCCAAGATCCTCGACATCTTCGAAGGCACCCAGCAAATCCAGCAACTCATCGTCGCCCGCCGGCTCCTCGGGAAGACGTCCGCCGAGCTGAAGTAGTCCTCTTTGCCGGGGAATTTGACCTGCATCATAGGGACATGCCCATTCCAGAAGGCTTCCGAAACCAGCGGATCGTCGTCGTGCCGCGGCCGCTTGTCGCAGGAGCCTTGGCGCGCCCGGTCACCCGCCGACTCCTCGTCACCGTCGCAGGCTATTTCCCGACGGCGCGCGGTCACCGGATGCAAAGACCGCGAGGTATCGATGAAACCATCGTCATCGTCTGCGCAGCGGGAACGGGCTGGGCTCGCGTCGGCGACGCCATGCATCGCCTCGGGTCCCAGTCGGCGCTGATCATTCCTCGCGGCGTGCCCCATTCCTACGGGTCTGACGAAGCCAGCCCATGGACTATCTGGTGGTGTCATCTCTGCGGCACCGACGTCGCGGAACTTGTCGAGACCCTCGAGGTTTCGCCTGAGCGGCCGATCGTTCCGATTCGCCGGATGGAGCGGGCCGTAGCTCTGCTCGACGAGATTGTCTCGAGCCTCGAACGGGGCCACTCCCCGGCTTGGCTGATCGGCACCGCCGGTGCGGCGTGGAAGCTGCTCACTCAGATCCACGTCGACCGGGTCATGCCTGCGGACGGAGATCCGCTCCAGCGGGCCATGAGCTATCTCGCCGATCGCCTCGACAGCAGCGTGCGCGTTCCAGAACTCGCGAAGCTTGTCGGCGTTTCGCCCTCGCATCTGAGCGCCCTCTTTCGCAAAGTCACGGGAGGCGGCGTTCTGGCTTACCACCAAAGCCTTCGGATGGCCCGCGCGCGGCAACTGCTCGACGGTTCCCTGGCGACGGTCGCAAGCATTGCCGACGAGCTGGGCTATGCCGACCCGCTCTATTTCTCACGCCAGTTCAGCCGATTCCACGGCATGAGCCCGACCCAGTTCCGGCGGCGGGACGCCCACTGATCACCCTTTCAGCCCGCTGTTGGCGATGCCGGCGAAGAACTGCCGCTGCAACACGATGAAGACGACAACCAGTGGCAGCGTGCAGACCAGCGCACCGGCCATCAGCGTGGGGTAGTCGGTTCCGAACTGGCCCTGCAGGCTCGCAAGCCCGACTGGAAGCGGCCTGGCGTCACCAGCTGGGGCAACGATCAGCGGCCAGAGCAGATCGTTCCACGAGTAGAGCGCAGTGAGAACGGCGAGGGCGGCCAGCATCGGCCGCGCCATCGGCAGCATCACGCTCCAGAAGGTTCGGAAGGTGCCTGCGCCGTCGAGCCGCGCCGCCTCCTCGTACTCTTTCGGCATCGTCAGGAAGGCCTGCCTGAGGAGAAATGTTCCGAAGGCCGAGAAAATACCAGGGATAGCCAGTGCCGGCACGGTATCAAGCAGGCCCAGCCCCTTCATGAGGTCGAACTGGCCGAGCAGGAACAGCTGACTCGGGACCATCAGCATCAGCATGAACAACGCGAAGAGGATCTTCCGCCCGGGGAAGTTCAGACGCGCGAACGCGTATCCCGCCAGGGCGGCCACGAAGACCTGACCGGTGACGCGCAGAACGAGTGAGATCGACGAGACGAGGAACTGCGCCCAGAACGGCGTGACCTCGAAGAAGCTGCGGTATCCCTGGGCCGTCGGCTCTGACGGAAACAGGGTCGGCGGGAGTGACGCGACCTCGTTGCTGGTCTTGAACGAGGTCAGGATTTCCCACCCGAAGGGGACGACCATGAGCGCCACGGCGATGATCAGGATGACGTGGAGGCGCCACTGTCCACGGCTAGTCATAGACAACCCACTTCTTCTGAAGACGGAACTGGATGGCGGTCACGATCATGATGATCACCAGCAACACGATCGCGATCGCCGCCGCGTAGCCCTGTTTGAACTGCACGAACGCCGCTTCGTAGAAGAGGTAGACGATGGTCTTCGAACCGCTCAGGGCAGTGTTGTTGATGCTGCCGAGCATGATGAAGACGAGATCGAACATCTGCAGCGCCGAGATCGTCGTCAGAATGGTCACGAAGAAGATACTCGGGCTGAGCAGTGGCAACGTGATCGAGAAGAACTGCCGCACCCGGTTCGCACCGTCAAGAGACGACGCTTCATAGAGCTCGGTCGGAATGTTCTGCAGTCCTGCGCCCAGGATGATGAGATTCACCCCGAGGCCCATCCAGATGCCGACCACGGCGAACGCATACACGGCGAACCGATCGTCTGCCACCCAGTACTCGCCGGGGAGGCCGACCAGCGACAACACGTAGTTCAGCAGCCCGAAATCACCATTCAGGATGAAGCGCCAGACCATACCTACCGCGACGGGCAGTGTGACCACCGGCAAGAAGAACAGCACCCGGTAGATGGCCCGCCCGCGGGAGACCTGCTGAATCAAGGCAGCGAAGACGATCGCCAGCGGGATCCCCAGCAGGACTATCGCGGTGTACCGCGCCGAATTGCCGAGCGCACTCCAGAAATCGGCATCGGAGAGCAGTTTCTCGTAGTTGTCGACCCCGTTGAACTCGCCCGGGCCGAAGACCGGCACCCTCCGGAAGCTCTTGATAAAGGTCGCGAGAAATGGCCACAAATAGAGGGCGGCCAGACCGATGAACGCCGGCGCGATCATCGCGAACGCCGACCAGTCCGTGCGCGCCGGGGAGCGACGACGGCGTCGTCGCCGCCCGGCGGGCTCGCCTGTCACCCGTTCTCAGCCAATACCTTGTCGATGGCATCAGCGTATTGGGCAGCAGCGTCGGCGACCGAAGCCTTTCCGTCCCACGCAGCCGTCAAGTACTTCGCCTGCAGCCCCTGCCACTCCGCGGCGTTGCCCTGGACCGGCAGGGGGACGGAGTACGCCAAGGCGTCGATGAAGGTCTGCAGATTCTTGAACTCGGGCATCGCGTTCATCCACGCCTTCTCCGTCCCTTTGTAGGCCGGCAGCACGGCGCCGGACTTGGCCTGGATGTTCGCCGCCTGCTCACCGCTTGCGAAGAGCAGGAACTTCTTGGTCTCCTCGGGGTGCTTGGTCCCGGCGTACCCGACGTTCTCGATACCGCTGGTCACGGTTGCCTTCTTGACGCCCGTCGGCAGCGGCGCGACGTCGACCTTGGCCTGGATCGTCTTGTTCTGATAGAGCTTGAGCGCCCAGTAGGCACCCGAGACGTACATCGCGACCTTGCCCTGCTCAAACATGGTCTCGGCCTCGGTGTCGGAGAGTTGCTGCAACGTCGGAGACGACTTGTCCGCCTGCAGATCGGTCCAGAACTTGATGCCGGCCTGGGCCTCAGGACTGTCGATGACCGAGGTCTTGCCGTCATCGGAAATCACTTGGCCGCCGGCCTGGAAGATCGAGTTGTAGTAGCCGCTCTGGTAGTCGAGCGGCGCGGCCACGCCCCAGGTACCGGCCGCTGGGTCGGTCAGCTTCTTCGCCGTCTCGCGGAAGTCCGCCCAGGTCCAGTTGGCGGCCGGATACGCGACCCCCGCCTTGTCGAACAGGGCTTTGTTGTACCAAACGGCATTCGTGTCGACATCCTTCGGCAGACCGTAGAGCTTTCCATCGCCCTGGTCGTACAGGTCGAGCACTGCGCGGGGGTAGTTCGCGAGATCGACGTTCTGGTTCTTGACGGCGTCCGAGATGTCGAGAAGCTGACCTCCTACCGCGTACGGCCTGATCTGCTGCGCGAGCATCCAGAAGGCATCAGGCGCTGTCCCACCCGCGGCGCCGGTCTGCAGAGTGGACCAGAACTCGGGGTACGGCCGCTCCTGGATCTTCACCGTGATGTTCGGATTCTCCTTGGTGAAGGCATCGGCGATCTCCTGCATGGCCGGGGTCTGGGTTCCGGCCCAGATGCCGTACGTGATGGTCACCGGTCCGCCCGAGTTCGACGTACCGCCGCCGCTCGAACACCCCGCGAGCAGCGCCGCCACCACCACGATCGCGGGCGACAACAACGACTTCCTGTTCATGCGCTTCCTTTCCTCATGATGAG
This sequence comes from Kribbella sp., assembly GCF_035687465.1. Classification (NCBI taxonomy): domain Bacteria; kingdom Bacillati; phylum Actinomycetota; class Actinomycetes; order Propionibacteriales; family Kribbellaceae; genus Kribbella; species Kribbella sp. The sequence continues at coordinate 10,934 of NZ_DASRXP010000278.1, read as the reverse complement.
GTGGGCTTTCGTCACGACGAAGCGGGCCGAAGCCCAGTCCACGTGCGCGGGAGGGTCGCCGGCGGCGACCTCGTGGGTGGACAACGTGAGAACCTGAACCCCAGAGATATCGACGTCGATGTCGACAGCGGGTTTTCCCGCCTCCAGTACGACGGAACTGAGCACTCGGCCGTCGCCGCTCACGACGGCTCGCGTGCGTGTCTGCGGCGTCTCGTCATCGATCCCGACGCTGGTGGTGAACCTCCCGACGTGTCCGCCGAAGTACAGCTCGACGGACGACGGCGTCGACACCCCGAGACCATCGGCGAAGTACAGCCCGGCGACGTGCATCGGCGACCCGTCGGCCGGATTGCCGCCACCGTTGCTCATGTCACGCTCGACCGGACCGCTTTCGTTCTGAAAGGCCAGCATCGGCAGACCCGAGACACGGTGCACGCCTGCCACCAGGGGCACAACGGCTCGCGCGTGGGCGACTGCGGGAGGCGCCGAGAGGGATTCGACGGTGAGAATGCCCTGAGATCCGGGCGCCAAGTCGTTCGGCGCGTGAATCTGCCACCGCTCGTCGCCGAGCGACTCGGCCCTCCAGCCGGGTGCGACCCGCACCCGCGCACCAGCGCTCGTGGTGACGACAACGGTGTTCTGCTCGTGGAGCACGACCAGGGCAGGTTCGACCGTCGGCGCATCCGTCACTGCCCGAGGATTCGACCGGAAGAGTTCACCGTCGGAGACGATCGCCACAAAGCCGCCGTTGTCGGCAAGCGAGACGTCGAACGAGCGGGTTGACACGGTACGTTCGGCCAGCGCGTCGTCGCCGAACGCGTCCTCGACGACCCAGGCGACCGGATGCGTCAGCCCCAGCCGGTCCAGATCGACCGTCACGGTTCGCCTGCCACCTGCAGCGATGCAGCCGATGAACCAGCGATCGCCACAACGTCGGGCCATCACGGCCTCCGTGTCGGGCGTGCCCGAGAGTAGAACCGTCTCCTCCCATACCGGCGCGAGTTCTGCGAGGAATCGGGCGGCGAGCGGTCGCTCGGCATAGGCGGCGACGTCATCGGCGAAGTGCGTGATGCCGCACTCGAACACCACGCTGAGGGCAAGCTCATGACCGTCGCTGGTGACACGATCCGCAGCCGAGAAGGCCACGGGCGTGTAATCCATGGACCCGACGACGTTGCGGGTGAACGGCTGGATGACGTTGTGCTCGGCCGTCAGCGGGGTGTCGTCGTAGAAGACGTAGTACTCCGCGCCGCGAACCGCCTCGTAGCCGACGACCTGCGGCCAGGTCCGGGCCCAGCCGCGCGGAATCACCGAGCCGTGAAAGTTCACCATCAGGCCCAGGCGTGCGGTTTCCTGCAGCATGGAGTCGTACCAGCGGTACCGGTCTTTCGATTCCGACTCCATGAAGTCGACCTTGATGCCGGCGACACCCCACGAACGCCACAGCGCCAACCTGCCGAGCTTCTCTGGCCCGTCGAGATCGTGCCAGACGGTCCACAGGTGCACCTGAATGCCCCGCAGGCTGGCGTACGAGACGATCTCAGGAACCCAGGTCTCCTCCCAGCCACAGTCGATCAGCAGATGCTCCCAGGAGAACTCGGCCGCGGCATCCACAAATCGCTTCTGCTGCGCGAGTTGGGCACCGGAATAGAAGTCGGACCACCACGACCACGCGGCGCGGCCGGGTCTGATCCATTCAGCCGCGGCGAGCTCTGGTCTGACAGGCGGAGCCAACTCATCGACGAACAGAGACTCCACGACCTCCGCGAGCGGGCCAAGGATGAACACCCGCCACGGCGTGACATCACCTCGGGCGACCTCGACGGCGGAGTCGGCGAGCTCGAAGCCGAGAGTTGTGCCCACCATCGCTGCGTGGGCGCCGGAGTACCGGCCGTCGATGCCTGACTCGGACACCAGCAGGTAGTCGTCACCCGACCGAGCGAGAAACGGAAACCCGTACGCACCGGGCGCGAGGTCGGCGAGGTCGACACCGACGCGCGGCGTTTCGTACCACGTCTGATACTCGAGCACCCAGGCACGCGAGAACAGTGCGAGATCGATGCTGGTGCGGTCAGAAGTGACGGTCGCGGTGCCCTGCGGTTCGGGCATTGCGTACCGTACGGCGACTCCGTCGGGGCTTACGCGAATGCGCACGGTCCAGTCGCGACCCGTCGCGGCGTGCTGAAGGTCGACCCGCAGCTCCCGGTGGTCGACCAGGTGATCGCCGCGCGCCTTGCCTGACCGGGCGAACCACTCCTCGACCACTGGGAACTCCGACGAGCGCGTGACAGTCGACCCCGAGCCGAGGTCGGCGCCGTCGACGCTGATGCCCAGAGCAACCACTGCCAGGGGCCGGTCCTGCCGTGTGATCGTCAGGTCGATGGATGATTCGCCGACCGACAAGCCTGCCCCGACGGTGCCGTTGCGAACGCTCGGGCCGCTGCCGACCTTGTTGACCACAATGACTCCATGTCGCGTTCAAATATTAGGTGCTGTGGTGCTCCTTGGAGCGCAACCATAGCGATCTCGAGACGTCGGGAACATGGCTGTTCGGCGCGCGGGCATGGACATTTCGACGAAATACGAGGGGCCGCGAACCCCGCTGTGAGGCGGGGTTCGCGGCCCTTCTGCCGGACGATCAGCGCACGACGCTGAGTCTGTCGATGCCGACCGCCGCCGACGAGGCGCCCAGCACCTTGATGACGTTCGACCCCGCGATGAGCGCCAGGCCCAGCGTCCTCGTCGCCACTGCCGTCGCCGAACCGGTCGCCGGAAGTGTGACTGCGATGGCACTTCCGCCATTGACCTGAACCTGCACGGTCTGCGCCGTCGCACTCGCATAGTCGAGCCGCACGGTGTGGTTGCCCGCGGACGCCGCCGTGATGCCATTGACGTCGAGCGTGCCGGTGCCGTTGAGCGACTTCACCAAGGTGCCGCCCGAGCATCCGGAGCACGCAGCCGTCACTGCGCCGCCGGCGAGTGAATTGCCCGGCGCCTCCGCCTCGGTGGCACGCTCGATGGTCAGGGCATCGATGTCCGGGGCGAAAGCGGTCGGGTTGTCGAATGTGACGGTGTTCGAGCCCGCGACGAGCGGAACATCGACCGACCACTTGTTGACGAACTCCCAGCCACCTGAATCAGGCAGGCTCGCGGTGCTCAGAACCGTGCCGTTCACGGTGATCCGCACCGACCGCGGATCAGCCGAGGTGTAGGTGAAGGTCATCCGGTGCGTACCCGCCGTTGTCGCCGTGACGCCGTTGAACTGCACCGAGCCGCCCGAACCGATGTTGCCGACCTTTGCCCCCGTCGAGCATCCCTTGCAGGCGTCGACCGAAGCCGCCCCGGCACGGGTGTTGGCAGCCGACTCCGCCTCGTAGCGGGTGTCGGCGCTGCCGGTCTGGGCGAGCGGCGTCTGTGAGATCTGCACGGCCACACCGCCGGTCGCGATCATCGGCAGCGACAGGGTCGTGGCACTCGTCACCGACTGCGTGCTGACCTGAACCCGGCCGGCTGCATTGTCGGAGAAGATGGTCGCCGTGTAAGTCCCCGATCCGAGGAACGACAGCGGCACCGTCGCTGTCCGCGCCGGCGAAGTCATGCCCGCGACGAACCAATCGGAACCGGACCGCCGGGCCAGCGTGACGTGATCACCCGGAAAGCCTTCGACAACCTTCGTCTGGTCCCACTTGGTCGGGATGGCCCGCATCAGGTGGCGCCCCGGCCACTGCTGGTACGCCGCGGCGGAGTCGGCGTAGTTGATCATGCCGGTGTTGTAGACGATCGCCTGGGCAAGCGTGTGAGCCTGCGTGAGGATCGACGCGTTCTGCGAGATCATCGCCGGCGTGTAGTCCATCGGCCCGATCGGACCGCGGGTGAACGGGTACGTGACGTCGGCGGCAGCGGTCGTGGGCGGCGGGTACTTGTAATGCTCGGTGCCGGCAACGGCCTCGGACGTCAGTACCCAGGGCCACGTACGGTTCTCGCCGCCCGGTTTCGTGCTGCCGTGCAGGTCGAGCATCATCTGGTTCGCCCCGGCGGCGTCGCCGATCGACTGGTACCACCTCTGCACCGCTTGGGAGTCGTTCAGAAAGAAGTCGACCTTGAGGCCGGCAACACCGTAAGCCTTGTGATCAGCAACCAACTGTGTCGCTTGCGCAGGTGTCTGGCCGGCGTCGGCGGTGACCCAGGCGAAGATCTTGACACCCCTCTGTGCGGCATAGGCAGAGATCGCGGGCAGGTCGACCGACGGGGTGTAGCAGCAATCGACCGTGACGTACTCGAAGCCCATCTCCGCGGCGAAGTCGACCATCTGCTTCTGCTTCGTGAGATCGGACGCGCTGTCTTCGTCCGTGTACCACGACCAGGCCGCGCGCCCGGGCTTCACCCAGGTCGGGGTGGTCGCTGCCGGTGGGTTGAGGTTCTGCACCAGGTCGGAGTTGTACAGCACGTCGAGGTTCGGTGCGATGATCGCCACCCGCCACGGTGTCTGGAACGGATAAGTGCTCGCCATCGGAAAACCCTGGTCGGGCGTGCGTGACAACTTCAGCAGCCCCGTGCCGAGACTGTCACCCTCGAGCATGCCGGGTGCGTAGCTCGCGTTCGCGTTGTACACGTTGGCTTCGCTGATCAAGGTGTAGTACGCGTTGTTGTTGATCGACGCGAGCGCAGGCATGGTGAGGTCAACGCCCGAGTTGAGCTGTGCGGCGTTGCGGTAGATGTAGTCCTGCTCATAGTTGCGGTTCCACGGTGCCGCCCACCCGCCGGTCGTCACCGGCAGGCGGAACCCGGTGGCTTCCCCGGTGATCGAGACGTTGCCGCTGCCGGGAAGCAGGTAACGGAAGGCGATGCCGTCGTTGTACGCGCGAACGACCACTTGCATCGTCGCGCCGCTCTTCGTGTAGGTCAGCGTCAACTGCCGACCGTCGTTGAGGTAGCTCGGCTTGGTTCCGGCCGGCAGCGAGTAGGTCTCGTTGATGACCGAGCGTGATTCGCTCGCGTACGTCAGCCCGGACGTGAAGTCGACTGTGCTCGTCGAGATGCCGAGTGGCGAATCGCCGAAGATCGTCGTGCTTCCCGAAACCACGCTGTAGGTCAGCCCACCCCCGGGCTGGTCGGTGACGGTGATGTTGGTCAGTCCGTCCGGCGAGGTCAGCGTGTGGGAGACAAGAGCGAGCGCGGGGCTCGCAGGGAGCAACGGTAGGCCGAGCGACAGAGCAGCAACCAGTACGAGCGCCGGCTTGGTGAGACGCCTCAGTGTGAGACGCCTCAGTCTCGGAGAGATCTGCATGTCCTTCCCCCTTGGTCGTGAGCCGAAGTGGCGGCAGGCGACCGATGGGTCCGCCGGCTCTCCGACAGTACGGACGCGCAGCGACCGAGAGAATGAGCCTTTTGCCCAGTGACATGGACGATCCGCCGCAATCGCGTCAGCAATTGACGCGGGAGTTGCGGGCCGAGGCGGGTGTCGAGATCGACTACGACCGACCAGTTCACACGCAGGCGGCGGCAGCCGCGTCGTACCTGCAGATGGAAGCGGACTAGGAAGACCTCGGCCGAGTTGAAGTAGCGGTTCCCAGGCCTGCGAGCTTGTCCGGGTTGCGCACGAAGTCGATCGCGGTGATCAGTCCGGCGTCCACCGTGAACGCGATGACCGACATCTCGCCGTCGTCGCCACGGATCACCAGCCCTGGAGCGCCGTTGACGCTGGTCCTCAGAACGTCTATCGGTCCTGCGGCGTGGGCTTGGGTGAGCATGAGGATGAGCGGGGCGACCTGCGCCGCCTCCCGCTTGATGTGCCTCAGCGCGCCGACCTTGCCGCCGCCGTCGCCGCGCAGTACGACGTCCGGGTCCAGCAGCGCAAAGAGCCCCGGCAGATCGCCGTCCCGGCAAGCGGCCAGAAATGAGTCGACCAGCTCCTGATGTTCAGCTGTCGTCGCCGGCGTCCGCGGCCGCCCGCCCTCGACCTGCCGGCGCGCCCGTGAGGCGAGCTGGCGCACCGCTGCCGGGGAGCGGCCGACGATCTCTGCGATCTCGGGGAAGGGGATGCTGAAGACGTCGTGCAGCACGAACGCGGTGCGCTCGGCGGGGGAGAGTTGCTCGAGGACGACGAGCAACGCCATGCTCACCGACTCGTCCAGAGTCACCCGGTCGGCCGGGTCGTAGGAGCTGTCCTCGACCAGCGGCTCCGGCAGCCAGGTGCCGACGTAAAGCTCCCGGCGCGCACGCGCGCTGCTCAGGGCATCGAGCGCCAACCTGCTGACGATGGTCGTCAACCAGGCGGCGAGGTCACGGACGGTCGCCGGGTCGTCGAGCCCGCGCAGGCGCAGCCATGCCTCCTGCACGCAGTCCTCGGCCTCGACCAGTGAGCCTGTCATCGTGTACGCCACCCGCAGTAGCCGCGGCCGATTGGCCTCGAAGGACCGCGCCAGCAGTTCCTCGGTGTCGCGTGCGTCCGGTTCCGTCATTCCCATGCCCCCTTGACGACACAGCCGGTCCGGATGTGACACGGCTCGGGCCGGTGGGTGTGGACGTCACAACTCGGAGGGCTGCGTCGTCAGGAGGCTACCGAAGCCCAGACGACCTGTTGACGGTTGACCACCAGCCGGGAATGAGATCATGACTCTTACTGAGACGAACCGAGAAAAGAGCACCCAGCCACCGATGCGGCCAGGGGTGTTCGCCCGCATCGGTGGCTTCGCCCACCGCCGCAGGTGGCTCGCCCTGATGGTGTGGGTGGCAGTCTTGGCCGGCGTCTGGGCCACTGCGTCGGTCGTAGGCGACGACTACCGCAACGACTTCTCGCTTCCCGGCACCGAGTCGCAGCAGGCGGCCGACCTGCTGGCCGAGCACGGCGCCGCCCGCACGGGAGACACTGTCGAGATCGTCCTGCACCACGCCGGCGGCCTGCGCGAGGCGGGCGTCGAGCAGCGCGTGACAGACATGCTCGACGACGTCGCGGCGCTGCCCAGGGTCGGCCAGGTCCACAGCCTGTACGACGGCGAGGGCGCCATCTCGGCGGACGGCACGATCGGCTACGCCACCGTGATGCTCGACACCCCGTCGGACGCTATGGCGACGACCGACACCCAACGCATCCTCGACACAGCCCAGGAGGTCGAGGGCGAGGGGCTTCAGGCCGAGTTGGGTGGTGACGCGGCCCGACCGCTGGGACAGGGCGGGACCGGCGCCGCGGAGGGCGCGGGGCTGCTGGCGGCGCTGGTCATCCTGGTTCTGATGTTCGGCACGGTCATCGCCGCCGGGCTGCCCATCATCATCTCCCTGTTCGCCGTCGGATCCACCGTTGGTGTCGTCATCCTGGCATCGCACATCTTCACGATCGCCGCGTGGACCCCACCGATGATGATCCTGGTCGGCCTAGGCGTCGGCATCGACTACGCGCTACTGATCTTCGCCCGCTACCGTGCTGAACTCGCGCGCGGTGAGGACCCGGAACGCGCAACCGTGAACGCGATGGACGCCGCGGGCCGTTCGGTGTTCTTCGCCGGTTGCACCGTCATCCTCGCGATGCTCGGTCTGGTCGCCCTCGGCCTCGGCTCGTTGCAGGGTATGGCGCTGTCCGCCGCGCTGACCGTGCTGGTGACCATGCTCGCCTCCCTGACCCTGCTCCCCGCCCTGCTCGGCATCTTCGGACGCCGCTTCGAGCGCCAGTTCGCCCGGCGCGTCGAGCGGCGGAAGGCCAAGGGCAAGGCCGATGAGGGTAGTGGCTGGCGCCGGCTCGCGACCGCGGTGCAGCGGCGCCCGCTGGCCGCCCTGCTGGCCGGGACAGTACTCGTCGGCGCCCTTGCCTTCCCGGCGCTGGGCGTGCGGCTCGGCTTCTCCGACGCAGGCAGCGACACGACCGACAGCACCAGCCGACAGGCCTACGACCTCCTCTCCGATGGCTTCGGTCCCGGGTTCAACGGCCCACTCCTGGTAGTGACCGACGGCGGGTCGGGCGGCGCCGAGCAGGCCGCCGCCGCGGCGGCGGCGGCGCTGAGCAACACCCCGGGGGTTCAGGCCGTCGCAGACCCGGTGCCCACGCCGGACGGCCGGGCAGCGACCGTCCTCGCCTTCCCCACTACCTCGCCGCAGGACGAGGAGACCACCGAGCTCGTCGGCAACCTGCGCGACGACGTACTGCCGAAGCTCTCGGCATCCAACGGCGCGAAGTACCTGGTCGGCGGACCCACGGCCGCGTCCGAGGACTACTCCAGCAAGGTGAGCGACCGGATGCCGCTGTTCATGGCGATTGTCGTCGGTCTCTCCATCCTCCTGCTGATGGCGGTGTTCCGCTCGGTGCTCATCCCGCTGAAGGCCGCGGTCCTGAATCTGCTCAGCATCGGTGCCGCGCTCGGCGCGATGAAGCTCGTGTATCAGGACGGCTTGTTCGGCATCGAGGCCGGCCCGATCGAGGCCTACCTGCCGGTGCTGATCTTCGCCATCGTCTTCGGGCTCTCGATGGACTACGAGATCTTTCTGATCTCCCGGATGCACGAGGAATGGGTGAGCTCCGACAGCTCGGACGCTTCCCACGCAGTGCGCGAAGGACTGGCTCACACCGGCTCAGTGATCACTGCGGCGGGCGCGATCATGGTCGTGATCTTCGCCGCCTTCACCCTCAGCCCGGACCGGCTGCTCCAGCAGACCGGCTTCGGCATGGCGGTGGCCATCTTCGTGGATGCGGTCGTCATCCGCTGCTTGATCGTTCCGGCGGCGATGGAGCTGATGGGCACCCGCGCCTGGTGGCTGCCGGCGCCGCTGGCCCGGCTGCTGCCGAAGGTGCAGTTGGAGCGACACTGAGCTGACGGCGTGCGGCGTGACCACCACGCCGCGCGCCTTCCGCTAGGAGTGGCACGGGTGGGCTGGTAGGCCTGATCCTTGCGGCATGGCTAAAGGGGAGCGGCTGTCGTTTCTGGACTGGTTGCGGGTGCTGGCTGTGGTCGGGGTGTTCGTGTTTCACACGCTGCGGCCGTTCGACGATGGCGACTGGCATGTGAAGAACGCTGAGACCAGTGAGGGGATCTCGGTGGGGATCGCGTTCCTCGGGCTGTGGGGGCTGGCGTTCTTCTTCCTGCTGTCCGGCGCGGGTGCGTGGCTGGCGTTGCGGTGGCGAAGCGCGACCGGCTTCCTGCGGGAGCGATTGCTCAGGTTGCTCGTCCCGTTGATCGTCGCTTATGTGTTGTTGTCCCCACCGCAGTACTTCATCGAGGAACACCACAAGGGCCGCTCCGATAACTCATTCCTGGGTGACGTGAAGGTGTTCTTCAGCGACTTGCGTGGTGATCCGCCGCTGTGGTTGCGCGATACGTACCACCTGTGGTTCCTCGTTTACCTGTTGCAGTTCGCACTGCTCGGTCTGCCGGTGTTCTTGTGGTTGCGCGGTCCACAGGGCCGGCGGTTGGTGGACTGGATCGCAGAGGGTTGCGAGCGGCGGGGGAGGATCCTGCTGCTCGCGGTGCCGCTGGTGCCGGTGCACCTGCTGTTCCAGGCCGCGCCCGGGCCCGACCATGGCTGGGGCGAGTTCGTCTTCTTCTTCGACTTCTTCGTCGTCGGTTTCCTGATCCTGTCGGACGATCGATTGATAGCGGCCGTACGACGCAACGCCGTACCGGGGCTGGCGATGGGACTCGGGGCCTTCGTCATCGGTCTGGTCACCGGGATCATGGACTTCCTGGACGCCTGGTGGGAGGACCCGGGTTACTCGTGGCCGTACGTCTGGTACTTCACGTTGATCACCTTCGCCGTGTGGGGCTGGCTGGTCGCCGCGTTGGGGTTCGGCCTGCGGCTGCCCGCGTTCCAACGGCCGCTGCCGGTACCACTCGCGCGCGCGGCGATGCCGTTCTTCCTGGTCCACCAGCCGGTGATCCTGTTGATCGCGTACTACGTGGTCGGTTGGAACGCGAGCATTCTGACGAAGTACGCCGTACTGATGCCGACCGCGTTCCTGCTCTCCGCTGTGCTGGCGTGGCTCCTGTCGGCTCTACCGGGAGTCTCGATGCTCTTCGGCGTCAAGCGCCAACCCGGAACCACGCCAGCCCGTGCAACGGGAGGAGTCAGCGGGAGTTGAGGTCGGCCCACTCCTGCTGGGTCATTTCGCGGAGGTCGTTGGCCGCGGTCTTTGGCTTCGGGCTGCCACCGCCGACGTCGCCGCCGCCGAAGGTGATCGAGGCCCAGTTGTTCTTAGCGGACAGCGTCGTACTGGTGTTGTCGTCGTTGATGTCCGCGGACGTGGTGTCCACCGTGTCGCCGTCGCAGTTCCAGTCGATACCGGCGTTGGCCGCGCCGGAGGTCCGCGTCGTCCCGTTCGGGCACTTCCACTTCGTCTTCCAGGTCGAGGCCGTGCTGGTGTTCAGGCCGACCGACTCCCGCAGGCTCGTCTCGTTCAGCGCGGGCGGTGCGAAGGTCGAGTAGCTGAACCAGCTGCTGCCGGTGGTCCGCGGTACGCCGTCGAACTGGAAGAAGTAGTTCATCACGCTGAGGTAGTTCGGCTTGTAGTTGACGCTGTCGGTGCCGCCGTGGGTGAGGCCGAGGTCGTGACCGAGTTCGTGGATGAAGGTGCCCACGTTCATGTTCTCGGTGACGGTCCAGCTGCACTTCGGGCCCATCGTGACGATGAAGGTGTCGTTCGGGATGGCGAAGGCGTTGCCGCTGCTGCAGCTGTTGTCGTAGTCGTCCGCCCAGAGCATGTAGTGGAAGACGGCCTTGCGGGAGGCGGAAAAGTTGGCGTTCTTGATCGCGTCGGTCTGTGACTCGGCGGGCTGCAGGTTGCTGTCGTACGGCACCTGGTTGCCACCGCCGAGGTTGTACGCCGATCCTGCGGCCGGGCCGCCGTCGAGATGGATCCGGATCCCGGTGCTGCCGTCCGGGTTGCTCACGGGAGCGGAGGCGAAGGTCTGGACGATCCGGTCGAACGCTGCCGTCGACGCGAGACGGCCGCT
>NZ_DASRXP010000277.1:0-4023 GCF_035687465.1 Kribbella sp. | reverse complement strand
TTGTGGAGCGTGACGTACCAGAAGATCGCGATGGTCACGGTCCACACCGCCATGCAGTACGGGCACAAGGCGCCGATCCGGTACAGGCTCTGGAAGATCAGCCAGTGCACGAACACGACACCGAACGTGGCGCCGGCCTGCAGGCCGAGCCAGAACCAGCGCCGGAAGGCGGCGCCCGCGAGAAGGGCCGCGCCGATGGATGCAACGATCGCGAACCCGGCGATGCCGAGCAGCGGGTTCGGGAATCCGAAGGCCTCGGCCTGCGGTTTGGTCATCACCGAACCGCACGACAGCACCGGGTTGATGCTGCACGACGGCACGTAGGTGGGGTCGCGCAGGATCGCGATCTTCTCCACCGTCAACACCGATGCCGCCAGTAGGCCGATGACGCCACCGATCAGGAGTAGCCACGGCAGCAACCGCGGGAACGGCCCAGGCGCCTCGAGGCTGGGCCATTCCCGGTACGCCGTCCCGCGCGCGGCGCTACTTGAGGGCGGCATCGACGCTCGCGGTGAGGTCGGCCAGCGACTCAGGCTGGATCTTGCTGCCGTTGAGGAAGAAGGTCGGGGTCCCGGTCACCCCGAGGGCCTCGCCGTCGGCGACGTCCCTCTTGATCCGCTCCAGAGTGGCGGGGTCGTTGTAGGCCTTGTCGAACGCGGCCAGATCCAGACCGAAGTCTTTGGCGAACCCGCGGAACCGCTCATCGGCCGGGACCTGCTGCTCACCCCACTCGGTCTGGGTCTCGTACATCTTCTGGTACATCTGCTCGAACTTGCCCTGTTTCGAGGCGGCCTCGACGGCCCGGGCGGCGCGTTCGGCGTTGAAGTGTGAGGGGATCGGGAAGTACCGCACCACAAAGGTCACTTTGCCGGCGTAGTCCTTTCGCAGTTGCTCCACGGCCGGGAACGCGGCGCGGCACGACTCGCACTCGAAGTCGAGGAACTCCACGAAGGTGACCTTGTTGTCGGCGGCAACGTCGAGCTTGTGGCTGTCCGGTCGGACCAGGCGCTCGTGCTTGTCCACGTCCGCTGACGCGCCTGCCGCAGGTGCTGGGGTGTTGTCGTCGGAGCCGGCAGCGTTGACTGCCAGCAAGACCGCGATCACCACGGCGAAGGCCGCGGCGATCCCGATGGAGATCCGGGCATTGGCGTTGAGCTTCATGGCCATCACGACACCTGCAGTTTGAAGACGAGCTTGCCGCTCTCGTGGGTCTCGACCTCGAAGATGCCTTTGGTGTCGGCCAGGAACTCCACCGAGGCTTGCTTGCCCGGCTTCAGCTCCAGGGTCTTGTCGTAGCCGTGCACATGCAGCGATTCGGCCACATCGCTCACGCCGTTGATTCGGATCGTCTGGCCACGTTTGGCCTTGACCACCGCGTGACCGCCGGCCGAGACCTTCCCGCCGGCGATGGTCACGTTCACTGCCACATCCGCCGTGCTCGCCGGGGTCGTCGCGGTCGGTGTGGGGGATGGGCTCGGTTGAGTTGACGGGGTGGACGAGGGCGCGGTTGGGGTGGCGGCCGTGCTCGGCGACGGGGTGTTGCTTCCGGCAGTTGGAGTGTCATCGCTTCCGCAACCGCTCAAGGCCATGGCGACGAGGAGGGCGACGGTCAGACCGCCGGTTCGGGAGAACCGCATAACGAAGTTCCTTTCGTACGTACAGATAGGAGGCGACGCGCGAGCGCATCACCAGGGACTCGGTCCGGGCGTGTTGCAGCGCCCCGAGCTCACGCGGGTACGTGCGGGTCGCCGTCGCCCCAACAGGCGACGGCGTGGCCGAGTGGTCAGAACAGCAGCAGGCGGCTCAGGTCCGCAGAATGCACAGCTTCGCCAGTGGAGGAAGGCTCCAGGCCGGCAGGTAAGGCGGAAGCGCGCCCAGCGTCACGGTCGCGCGGTGCGGTACGTCGCCGAAGCGCTGGCGTCGAAGGATCAGCCATGCCGACAGCAGCAGGAGTGAACCCGCCAGGGATGCGAGGCACGGCAGGTGGTGCTGGTCAGTCGAGTCTGTCGCCAAAGCCGCAGGTGCCACCATCGCGACCTGCTCCAGTCCTTCGCTCGCCGCGTGCGAAACGACCTGCACTGCGACGTCCTGCGTGGTCGAGAACGGGTCCTTGTCGGCGGTCAGGCTGTGCAACGCGAACACGCCAAGGAACGCCCCGAGGATCACCAGGGAGCGCACAAACTTCGGATGGCCGGCCGAGCACGCAAACCTCGACCGGCCGGTCCGCCAAGGCGTGTTCATTGTCGGAAAGCGTAGCGGGCAGTCTGATCGCGTGCGGCGGCAGCCCAGCGCCGACTCGGAGCGCAGGCACCGTCAGTGCGGATCGGCCACGATGAGGTTGGCGACGAGTTTGTCGCTGTCCTGGGTTGCGATCTCGAACGTGGCTTCCGTGTCGGCTGTGAAGATGACGTAGGTGCTCACTGGTGCAACGCGATCCGGTCTTGCAAGAGATCGATCTGGGCCGGGTTTCGGGCAAGGTCGAGCGCTGCGTGATCGGCGAGCCGCGCGGCCTCTGGTTGTCCGGCGGCGCGGAGGAGTTCGGCGAGGATCGCGTGAAACAGCGGGTAGCTCTGCAGGGCGTCGCCGAGCTCCGCGAGTTCTGCGAGAGCAGCTTCGGCACCGTGGACATAGCGGACGGCGACGGCACGATGAAGTCGGGTGACGGCCGACGGCTGGAAGCGGAGCAGCATGTCGTACAGGACGAGAATCTGCGGCCAGTCGGTGTCGTGCCAGGTGGCAGCTTCGCAGTGACAGGCGGCGATGGCTGCCTGCAGTTGGTACGGGCCCGGCGCGTGGTGTCGTCGGGCGGTCCTGGTCAGAAGTGCGGTGGCCGCGGTGATCGCGCTGTGGTCCCAGCGGGTGCGGTCTTGATCCTGGAGCAGGATCAGCTGGCCGTCCGCGGTGAATCGCGCGCTGGTGCGAGCGCGGTGGAGTCGGATGAGCGTCAGCAGACCGGCGATCTCGGGTTCGCTCGGAAGGAGGCCGGTCAGGAGAGTGGTGAGCCATTCGGCGTCGTCGACGAGATCGCGGGAGTGGACCCGGTCGGTGCCGCTGGACAGGTAGCCCTCGTTGAACAGTAGATAGATGACAGTCAGTACTTCGCTGAGGCGTTCGGGGAGCTCGTCGTCGCGGGGGATCCGGTACGGGATCGCGGCGTCTGCGATCTTGCGTTTGGCCCGGGTGATGCGTTGAGCAACGGTCGTCTCGGGCTGCAGGAACGCGGCGGCGATCTGCCCGGTGGTGAGACCACAGACCACCCGCAGGGTCAGGGCGATCTGCGCCGGTTGCGCGAGGGCAGGGTGGCAGCAGGTGAAGATCAGCTTCAGCCGGTCGTCCGGTGCCGGTTGGACCGGCCACTCGAGCTGAGCCAGTTTGGTTCGGTAGGTGCTCTGGCGGCGCAGTACGTCCAGACCTCGACGTTTCGCCACTATGAACAGCCAGCTGTCCGGCCGGTCGGGGATGCCTTCGGTCGGCCAGCGGCGGAGTGCGGTCTCGACGGCGTCCTGGACCAGGTCCTCAGCGGCGGAGAAGTCTCCGAGCAGGGACACCAGGGACGCCGCAAGCCGGCCCGCGTGGTCTCGCACCACCCGGGCCAGCTCGACGTTCGCCTTGTCAGGACCTGTGCTCATGACTCCACTGGACGGATCTCGACCACCGGGCAGGCCGGCCAGGTCCTGACCATCCGGAGGGCCTCGTCGAGGTCGGCGACCTCGATCTCGGTGAAGCCACTGATCACCTCTTTGCCCTCCATGAATGGCCCGTCTGTCGTGATCGCCTTGTCCCCGTCCAGCCGGACGGTCGTGGCACTGGCGGCGCCCTGGAGTTTGCCGCTGTTGCCGGTGATCTTGTCGGCGTGGTCGACGAACCACTGGTTCACCCGCCGGTACACCTGCTCCAGCTCGGGCCGGCTCATCGCCTCGACTTCCTTGGCGTAGTCCTCGGTGTCGACGAACATCAGCACGTACTTCACGCGCATCACCTCCTGGGTTCAGTGTGGCTGGTCCGGCGTCAATCGGAGGGGAG
>NZ_DASRXP010000276.1:0-5792 GCF_035687465.1 Kribbella sp. | reverse complement strand
CTCCAGCCGCAGCTAGCACATCGGCGAGCCGGGAGGCTGCGCTGTCATCACCGCCATCCGCCCTCGACGTCAACGTGGCCAGGTCCCCTTGCGCTACCAGCGCGTTGGCCAACGAGTGGGCTGCGCTGTGATCACCGCCATCCGCCCTCGACGTCAACGCGGCGAGATCTCCGCGCGCCACCAGCATGGTGCCCAACCTGTAGGCGGCAATGTCATCACCGCCATCCGCCCTCGACGTCAACGTGGCCAGGTCCCCTTGCGCTACCAGTGCGTCAGCCAATGTGAACGCGGCGTCGGTATCACCGGCGTCGGCGCGCGTCGCCAGCGCGTCCAGATCCCCACGCGCCACAAGTGCGTCAGCCAATGTGAACGCGGCGTCGGTATCACCGGCATCGGCGCGCGTCGCCAGCGCGCCCAGATCCCCACGCGCCACCAGCATGTCAGCCAGCGCATCCGCCGCCTCCTGATCGCCAGCGTCCGCTCGCGCAACGAGTCCCGCCAGATCCCCCTTGGCCACGAGTACGTTGACCAAGCCGGGTTTACCTTCAACCCACCTCTCGGCGGTCAGTGTCTCCGCCATCGCGTCCGCGGCGCTCTCGTCGCCGGCATCCGCACGCGCGGCCAAACCGTCCAGATCCCCACGCGCGATAAGCATGTGGGCCATTGCGTCCGCGGCGCTCTCGTCACCGGCATCCGCACGCGCGGCCAAGCCGTCCAAGTCTGCGCGCGCTACGTGGACCTGGGTTAGCGCCCTTGCGGCAGTCTCATCACCGGCGGTTGCGCGCGTCGCCAGCGTGTCCAGATCCCCGCGCGCCACTAGCATGTGGGCCATTGCGTCCGCGGCCTTCTCGTTGCCGGCATCCGCACGCGCGATCAAACCGTCCAGATCCCCACGCGCCGCCAGCACGTTGGCAAGCTGTCTGGCCGCCCACTCGTTGCCGGCATCCGCACGCGCGACCAACTCCTCCAGATCCCCACGCGCCACCAGCAACTCCGCAAATTCCTTGGCGGAATGCTCGTCGCCAGCATCTGCCCGCGCGACCAACTCCTCCAGATCCCCTCGCGCCACCAGCAACTGCGCGAGGTCCGAGGCGGCATCATCGTCGCCAACATCTGCCCGCGCGACCAAACCGTCCCGATCGCCACGCGCCGCCAGCGCGGCGGCGAGCGCTCCGCCGGCATAATCGTCACCTGCATCCGCCCGCGCTGTCAGCGCTGTTAGATCCCCACGCCGGAGATGCAGGGATGCGAGTCTGAACGCTGCGTTCGTGTCGCCGGAGTCAGCACGGGTAGTCAGCTGGTCGACGTTCCCGCGCTCGATCAGAGACTCCGCAAGCCGCCTGGCCGCTTCATTTCCCTCGGCGGCAGCGACCAGGCATTGCTGAACTGTGGCATCTAGTTCTCGACGCACCGCCAGCAGCAGCGCGAGATCATCGGCCGCGTCCTCGTGCCCATGTAAGGCTGCACGAAAGTATAGGGCGATTGCATGGGTGTAAAGCATCCGATCTTCTGCTCTGATTCCGAGCCGGTATGCATCAGATGGTTCTAGCTCACCAACCACAAGCGCACGCCAGAACGCGGGAGCGACCGCCTCGGTGCGGCGCTCGCTGATCGCGTGCTGGAGCAGGTAGTCCGCGACCGTATACCGACGTGTCCGTGTCTCATTGTCCGGCACCTTCACGAGAGGTGCCGTTGCAAGGCTCTTAAGACTCATGCCCTCCAAGTCTGACTCAAACCAGCCCGCGTCGGTCGGAGTTTGGTCAAGGTACGCGAGGGTGAGTGCGAAAAGGAGGGATTCTGTTAAGGAATCTTGCATACCTAGTCGCCGTGCATCGATGGCTGCGAATAGGATGGCGCGCTGCTGCGGGGTAGCACGTTCATAGCGTCGAATAAGTTCCGGTGCACCTGCCAAGACTTGCGTGATTCCAAAGTCCTGTACCGCCACCGCATCGGCTAGGCGGGGATCAGTGGACGCGAGTAGTGCGGTCTTCCTCCGCTCATCGGTTGAGAAGGACCGGAGCGTGATCTCCTGCACACGGTCACTGCTCAAGATGTCAGCGGCGCCTGGAAAGTGAAACAGGGGGCCGCTCGCTCTGGGATCGGACCGCATATCGACGCTTCGCAGGTCCGCCCAGTGCTCTGGCCACAAAGTTCCTAGAATGACCACAGGCGTCGGCGCATCGAGCAGTCGACGGATAGCGCCCGGGGTAACCGCCGTAGAGCCTTCTGTCAGGTAAGGTCCGGGGAGGTAGCGCTGCAATTCGTCAAGCCAAACCACAAGCTTCGGCAGCCGGAATGTCGAGTCAGCGACAGCGTTTACGAGGTCGCCTTCACCGAGGTCTGGCACCAAAACGTGCCAGTCTGGTAGAAGAGCTTGCACCGCTTGGTAGAGCAGCCGTGTCTTGCCAACAGATGAGTCTCCAACGATCACGAGAAACCCACCGGTCTCGCTCGCTGACCGAAGCCACCGATAGACCTCCGGCTCCCGTTCTCGTTCAACCCAAGCTGGCAGGTAGTCTGAACGGCGATACTTTCCTGAAACGTTCGCTGGAGGTGCAGAACGGCCATGTTGTTGCCTTGTCTCGGTGCCGCGGTCGACAGTCGGCTCGAGCAGGCCCGGCGGCAACGCAATCGCGGGATGAACACGCAATGCGGCTGGATCGACATCCCCCAGTCGTCGGAGGTCTTGCCGACCGAGATGGTCGCGCAAGCGGCGAATCGCATTGCGTTCGTCGGTCGCCTCCTCTTCCCGACGTTTCGCCCAAGGCTCGATTACGGTAAAGCCAACTACGGCAAGAACGGCAAGTACTGCAACCGAAAGCCATGCCGGCAGCCATGAAAGCCAGCGAGGTGATTGACTCATCTTGAGGACGGCTGTGAATGCCGCCACCAACGCCAAAGCAAGGATCGGACCTATCACACGCCGCGGGCGCACCCGGAAGCTCACCACCATCAGAGCATGATGTCATTAACGGAAAGCGAGTTCGACGCCGCAGCGCGCTCAGCGAGCACATCCACAACCGGACGGTTGCATGCCACCGCCGCACCTACAACGCAGGACGTGCGGATGCCTGTCCAGCCACCGACCACCGAGCATGATCGCGGTTCAGGATTGGGAGTCGTTGGCGCGAGGACGCTCATCGGACCGGACCGGACCGGACCCGGCAGTCAGCGAGTCGGACGCCCCGGTCCCTGGAAGAGTCGCCGCAGCCACGCCGCGCGCGGCTGCCGGGCTGGCGGCGTGACCTCAAGGATCTCGCCATCGAAGTACTCACGGACCGTCACGTGGTACCCGTGTGCAGTCAGCGTTTCAGCGTGCTGCCGCATCTTCGGCGGCCACACGCGGAAGGGATCGATGATGAAACCCCCAACAGTATGTGGGCCTCCACGTTTCCCGACGTGGATCTCGAAGCCGCCTTCGTAGTGTTCATCTTCGAGGCTGGGGTCGTACTCGCGACCGCCGTGCTGCTGGAGCAGGTTGCGGATTCGGTCCGCTTCTCGTTGAGCGTCCCGCCGTTCACGCTGCTGGTTAGCCGTGTCGTTCACGGCGGTCACAGTAGCTGAGTCGGCGAGACCCTGCGCTTCGATCACATCGATCGCCAGCGCGTCCGGTGACAAGCGACCTGTGGGAGGAAGCTGTGCTGGCATCCTTGCCGAGTGGAAGAGCTACCAGGGGCCGGCCGGGCTGGCGAACTTCTGAAGACCAGAGCGCTGCGGGACTTCGGCCCCTGGCAGCAGAGCGACAAGGAGATCCCGGCTGTCAGCGGCCGGAGACTGGCGCTGCCGCCTGATCAGGTGCCGGTGCCGCTGCTGCTGAAGTACGCCCTCGAACTGATTGGTCTGGAGGCCTACGGGCCGGCTGAGAAAGTCGCGTGGTGGATCGAGTTCGCCTACAAGGGCGACCTCTGCCAGCTGTCCCACGAGAAATTCGGCGTACGCCTGGCGCTGTGGAGCCACGCACCAGAGGAGGTCGCCAACCGGACCCTGAACCAAATCGCAGGCAAACTCCGATCCGCCACCCGAACCGTAGAACATCTCATCGCCGACGCCGCACCGGAGATCCTTGGCCACGGCGCGGCCACCGTGGTCAACCAGCACCACTCACTCCAGCGCGCCTACCAATACTTCCGCGACCGGGCCCTCTCTCCGGATGTTATCGAGAGTGAACAGACCACCTGGGATCTTGAGGGCGGAGGCACCGGCACCTCGTTCATCGACGGCCCTGGCCGGATGCGGATGAACGCCTTCCACGACCTGGTCGCCGCACTGACCGCCTACCTCAGCCTGCTGGAACACGACCTCGTCCTAGCCCTCGCTTTCACCGACTTCGATCCTGAGGAGGACAACCTCACCAAGATCATCGGCGATCGCTGGAGCGAGAAGTTCGCCCGCGTGCTGGGAAACCAGGGTGAGGCTGCGCAGCTGCGGCAGCGTCTGGCCGAGGTGGTGGAACGGTGGCGAAACCCGTACTCCCACGGAGGGAACGACAAGCGACACGGAGCGTCGATCTATCTCCACGCGGCTGGCATCGGCGCTGTTCCCGTCGGCTTGACCAAGATCCGCGACAGCCCGCTTTTCACCTTTGTGCCGGCCGACGAAACGGACGTGGACAGCGTCTTCGCCCTTCTCGATGAGATCGACACGTGGATCGACGCCAAGCTCACCGATGCCTTGCAGTGGATCCGCGAAGGCCTCGCCGTCCCCTTCAGCGAGGCCTTCCGCGAGGAAGCCGCGGCCGCACGCACAGCTGGCGTATTCGCGGAGTTCGTGCGGTACCACTCCTACCGCCAGGACATGATCGACAACATGGACTTCTGACCCGCGGGCGCCGGCCAGTTACGCTCCCCGCATGCAGCAGCCCTACGAGCTCTCCCGCCAGCAGTTGCGGCGATGCGAGATCGCCGAGTGGATCTTCACCGCCGCCGAGAGCCGTCCGTACGTCGACGTCGGACTGGTCGGCCTATTCGACCAGTACGACGCAGCCCAGCAGCAGATCTTGGCCGACGAACTGGACGACCTCGAACGCTGCGGATGGATCGGCAACCTGGTAACTCCGCTGAGCTTCGGCGCGTACTCGTGCCACCTGACTGGCGAGGGTGCCGATGCGGTCGAGGACCTGCAACAGCGCCGTGGCGATGTCGCCCAGCGACGCAAACACGTCCGCGACATCGCACTGCGCGACCTCTTCGACCAGAAGCACGGCGCAGCCCGCCCGGCGCGGACCTTCTACGGAGAACAGGTCACCCAGGACGAACGCGATGGGGCCCACTCCTGGCTGTTCGATCGCGGTTACGTCAGGGGACAGAAGACCGCTGGCGACATTCTCTACACCGTGTTCATCACCGCCAAGGGGGAGGACTGCGTCGAGGAGGGCCGGTCGGTCAACGACGGCAACGTCGTAAGCCGGTCGACAGCGTCCACGACGATCACCACGATCACCGGCAACAACAACACGGTCGCGCACACCGGGGCCGGCGACGTCACCCAGACTGTGACTGCCACCACCGTCACAGCGGCCGAGCGGGAGGAGGTCCTCCAGTTGTTAACGACCTACGAGCAGGTGAGATCCCTGCTGAACATCGGCCCGGCCGAGACCGAGGCAGCAGATGCGGCCGTGGTCGAACTGAAAGAGCTGGCCGCGAAACCCGGCGTATTTAAGGGGCAGTTGCTCCCAGCCCTCAAGAGCCTGGCTAAGGGAGTGGGAACCAGCGCGTCCGCGGGTGTCGGTGATCTGGTGGTCAAAGCCATTCACCGCCTGATCGGCTTGCTGCAGTAGGTCCGGCCGGGTTTGC
>NZ_DASRXP010000275.1:0-12960 GCF_035687465.1 Kribbella sp. | reverse complement strand
GAGGAAGGTCCAGATCAGGGTGCGGCCGGTTGCGTCGGGTGGGACTACGGCTGTGTTTGGCCAGTGGTGGTTGAGGTCGGCCCAGCGGATCAGTTCTACTCGGCCGTTGTTTCGGCAGGAGGTCCAGCTCTTGATGGTGGCCGGTCCGGCGGTGGTGATTGACGGCGTACCGGCGCAGCCCTGCACGGATCGCCAGTCGGCTGCGGTCTCGGGACCCGTGATGCCGCGCGCGTGCCCGGGGGCGGCGTGCGGGTCGGTGCTGCCGTAGCCGATCAGCACCGGCGGCGGGTGGGGTGAGTCGCAGCGGGCCGGCTCGGCTGTCCCGTACGTCGCGACGCCGGCGATCCCGGGGAGCGCGCAGGCGGCGGTAAGGGCCAGCCGGCCTCCGTTGCTGTACCCAACGAGGTAGACGCGGCTCGGGTCGACCGGCGCGTGCTTCTCGATCGCGGTGACGAGTGCACCGAGGAACGCGACGTCGTTCACTTTCTGCTTTGCGGCCATCGCGCAGCAGCCGGTCCGGGCGTTCCACGACTCGCCCACACCGGCCGGGTAGGCGAGCACCGCCTGGCCGTTCGCGGCGAGGTCGGCGAAACCGGTGCGGACCAACTCCTCAGCAGGCGTGCTGTCCCGGCCATGCAGGACGACGACCAGTGGAACCGGCCTGGTCGTCCGCGGCGTCAGCACGATCGCGGTCCGCTGCCGGCCGCCAGAGGTCAAACGGATCGTCCCCGTGGTACTGCCGGCCGAGGCGGCGACTGCAGGCGCCGGCAGCGCAGCAGGACCCCAAGCCGGTACTGCGGTAGCTGCCGCCACGCCGGCCCGTGGGCTGGCGTGCACTGCAGCAAGTGAGGCCGGAACAGCAGCAACGCCTGCCAGCACGGCGCACGCCACCAGGCCGCGCAGAAGCCGGCTATGGCGACTACGGCGGAGCTTGGCGCGGGTGGGCTGGGGCTTCATGGTCGGGTCGCGATCAGCTGGGAGTGGCCGATGGTGGTGCCGGCTCTGGGTCCAGAGGGCGTGGGTCCACTCGCAGCGACAACAGCGTGCCGGCTGCCAGCAGGGCGACCGACAGGGCGAAGGGAAGTTGCCAGTTGCCGGTCTGGTCGATCAGGAAGCCGAAGACGATCGGGGACACGATGCCCGCGACGCCGAAGCCGGTGTTCATCAACCCGCTCGCCACCCCGGCGTGGTCGGGAGCGATGTCCATCGGGATGGCCCAGAGCACGGAGTTCGTCAACTCCAGGAAGAAGAACGACAACGTCAGGCTGATCGTCACCACGACCAGGTTGTGCACGAGCAGCGACGGGATCAGCGCCAGCATCGACCCGGCCAGGCCGATCACCAGGTTCGTCCGCCGGGCCGTCCGCAGGCTCCTGGTCCGCGCCAGCAGCCGGTCCGAGAGCATCCCGCCCAGGGTGTCCGACAGCACCCCGGCGGACAGCACCAGGGACGTGAACAGCGCGAACCCGGCCAGCGCCAGGCCGTACTCGTCCTGGAAAAAGGACGGCAACCAGGTGAGGTAGACCCACAACATCCATCCGTAGCAGAAATCGACGAGCGTGACGGGTGCGATCCGTCGGACCAGCCGACGCCACGGTACCTTGCGCCGTTCGACGGCCGAGGTCGTTCCGGGCGCCTCGTCCGCGTGCTGGGTGCCCAGTTCACCGAGTTCGGTCGCGGAGACCCGCTTGTCGTCCTGCGGCCGATCACGGAACCGCCGAGCCCAGGCGATCGACCAGATCACGGACAGTACGCCGAGGGCGACGAAGCCGACCCGCCAGCCCAGGGTCGCGATCAGGCCCGCCATGATCAGCGGGGCGATCGCGGCACCCAGCCGGGCCGCCGAATGCACCACGCCCTGGCCGTAGCCGCGGCGGTCGCTGGGCAGCCAGGTCGACATCGCCCGAGTCGCGGTCGGGAAGGCCGCGCCCTCGCTCAGTCCGAGCATCAGCCTGGCCGCGCCGAGCGCGAGTAGACCGGTGGCGAGCCCTGTCCAGAGGGTGGAGAGGCCCCAGGCCACGGCGAGGATGCTGAGTACCTTGCGGGGACCGAACCGGTCGCCGATCCAGCCTCCGAAGACCTGCAGCAGCGCGTAGGGAAGCGAGTACGCCGCCAGGGCGAGGCCGAACTGGGTATCGCTGAGATGCAGGTCGGCGCGGATGGACGGGGCGGCCGTGGAGATCGCGGTGCGGTCGAGGTACGAGACGGCGTACAGGATGCACAGCAGCATCAGGATCCGCCCACGGACGCGGTGCCGCAACGGGGAGCGGGTCGGCACCTTGGGCTCAGCGAGAGTCATGTCACGCCTCGCAGTCGTGCTGCTTTGGGCCGCCGGCGGGACCGGCCGGTCAGGGGGAGGCTGGCAGGTGTCCGGCGGGCCACCTCGGCGACTAGCAGGGAGCCGGCCAGTGCGAGCGCTGTGGCCAGGACGGCGGTCACCGCGGCAGGCGGTGCAGACACCCAGGACATGGCGAACAGGCCGAGAAGGAGCAGCGGGTGAACCAGGTAGACGCCGAAGGACAGGTCGGAACCACGGTCCACCCAGCGCACGTACGGCGTACCGGCGTCCGTCCACTTGGTCGCTGCGGCGCCGAGGCCGGCAACCAGGAGGACTGCCCAGACCTGCATGACCGGCTGAACAGGATCGGCTGCTGCATCGGCTGGCGTGCCTGTAGCGACTAGTGCGAAGTACAGGGCCTCCATAGCGATGGCCGCGGCCAGGGTCCCTGCCAGGACAACCCGTCGGTGCTTGGTCAGCCAATCCAGTACTGCGTCCAGGTGCAGTGCCGCGACCCCGCCGACGATGAAGAGGAACGTGTACGTCGGTAGCAGTTGACCGGCGTACGTGCGATAGGTGCCGAGCAACCCTGGGGCCCAGTGCCCGTAGTGCAGCCAGCCGGTGAAGGCGACCGCGAAGGCGAGACCGGCGGCGACCAGAGCCCACGGATGCCGACGGGTGCGTCGCAGTAGCCAGAGGAAGGTTGGTAGCAGCACGTAGAACTGCATGGTGACGAGTAGGAAGTACAGGTGGTACCAGGCGGTGCCGGTCAGCAGGGCAAGCCAGGCGCCGTCCCATGGCGCGTTCCGGCCGCCGGTAGCCCAGGAGACGACGAGGTAGATCACCGACCAGACCAGGTAGGGCACTCCGACCAGGGTCAGCCGTCGCCGCAACCGGCCGGTGGTGCCGGACCGCTCGGCCGAACGGACCAGCACGATCGCCATGAAGACGAAGAAGGCCGAGCGGGTGTAGTGCAGCAGCATCAGGGCGGCGTTGCCGCCGACAGCGCGCGAGGCGAACGACAAGCTGACCGCATGGACAGCAATCACCGCCCCGAAGGTCACCACCCGCACCAGGTCGACCTCCGAAATCCGCCCACCGCGCTTTCTCCTACCCACCGGGGCGGTGCCAGCCGCAGCGCCGGTGCTCGGGGCCGAGGCGCTACCCGGGATCGCCGGCGGGTGTGGGGTTTCCTCGGCGGGTGGCGCTGTCATTCGCGGCGCCGGGCGGTGGTGCGGGCCATCTCGGCGACCTCGGCACGGAGGACCTTGCCGGTGCCGGCAGTGGGTAGCTGCTCCACGATGGTGAGTTCTGCCGGCTGCCGGTCGCGAGGCAACGCAGCCCGGCATCGAGCGGCCAGCCGCTCTGCCAACCCGGGGTCGTCGCCGGTACCAACGACGTACGCGACCGGGACCTCGCCGAGCACGGGATCTGGTCGGCCGACCACCACCGCGTCGCGGACGCCGGGATCCTCGCGCAGGATGTCCTCGATCTCGTGCGGCAGGATCTTCTCCCCGCTCCGGTTGATCAGGTCGCTGGTGCGCCCCACCAGCCAGACGTACCCGTCGCCGTCCACGCGCCCCAGATCGCCGGTATCGAGCCAGCCCTCCGCATCGAACCGCTCGGCGCCGACGTTCGTGGCGTACGACCGGATCACCCCGGCCCCGCGGATGCGGATCGTGCCCTCCACGCCGGCAGCCAGGTTCTGCCCGTCCTCGCCGACCACCTTCAGCTCCCCGCCGACCGGCAGCCCCACCGAGCCGGGCCGCCGCTGACCGTTCAGCGGGTTCACCGTGATCTGGCTCGCCGCCTCGGTCAGCCCGTACGACTCCAAGACCGGGATGTGGTGCAGTTGCTCGAAGCGACGCAGTACGGGGATCGGCAACGGAGCCGATGCAGAGCGGACGAACCGGATCCGTCCCGGGCTACTGGTCGTGGTGCCGTCTTCGACCAGCAACGCGAGGATCGCGGGCACCGCGTTCACCCAGGTCGCTTCGTGGGCGTCGACCGTCGCCCAGAACCGGCTGCGGGAGAACCGCTTGTCCAGCACCAGCGTGCCGCGGGCCCGCAGCGTGGCAAGCAGCCCGACGACCTCGGCGTTGACGTGGTAGAGCGGTAGCGGGCAGTAGCCGACGTCGGCCGGACTCAGCTGATGCGAGTCAGCGACCGCGGTCGCGACATGCGCGAGCTGAGCGTCGCGGAGTAGAACCTGCTTTGGCTCACCGGTGCTGCCCGAGCTCGACAGCAACACACCCGCCGGCCTGCGGGTCGGTGGCCGCTCCCCCAGCCGCTCAAGGCCGTCGTCGGTGATGACCGCGACGGTGTCCCGCTGTGCCAGCCGCCGTTCCAGCGCTCGCGGTGCGGCGGGGTCGACCGGCGCCGCGACCCGGCCGGTGGCGATCAGGCCGAGCAGCGCCAGCGCCGTGTCCAGCGGATCGGTCATAGCGAGTACCACGGTCGCGCCCGGCGGCACCTCCACCGCGGTCAGCCGCTCGTCCCAGTCGGCGACGGCCGCGGCCAGGTCGCGGTAACCGACCCGGCGAGTACTCCGTGCGTCGACCAGGTAGGTGGCGTTCCCCCTCTCGGCCGTCGCCCCTGCGATCCATCGGGCGATCGGCCTGAGTTCGTCCTCGGGCATGGTTCGACGCTAGTTGTGGAACCTGCGACAGTCTGCCCAGCCAACCGGACTCGGGGCCTCCTGCTAACCGGTAGGTGTCAGATGTCCTGCCCACGCGCGGCTTGCCAGCCGCCCAGTCAGGCGGTGTAGCCGCCGCCGAGATAGGCCTGGTGGACCCGTTGGTCGGTGAGTAGCTCGGTGGGGTTGCCGTCCATCGCGACCTCGCCGCGGTCCATCACGTAGACCCGGTCGGCAACCTTGAAGGCAGCCCGCGCGTTCTGTTCGACCAGCAGGATCGTGAGTCCATCGTCGCGGAGCCGGGCCAGGGTTGCGAAGATCTCGGCGATGACCTTCGGTGCCAGGCCCACGCTTGGTTCGTCGAGCACGAGCAGCTTCGGCCGCGCCATCAGGCCGCGGGCGATCGCCAGCATCTGCTGCTCGCCACCCGACAACGTGCCGGCCGGCTGTCGCCGTCGCGTCTGCAGTCGCGGGAACAGGTCCAGAGCACGCTGACGTTGGCTCTCCGTCTCGCCCCGCGGCCCACGCCGCCGGGTCCAGCCGCCGAGCGTCAGGTTGTCCTCCACAGAGAGGGTCGGAAAGACCAGCCGGTTCTCCGGAACATGCGCAAGCCCTGCGGCAGCAAGCCGCTCTGCTGGCAACCGTGTCACGTCGACGCCATCAAGCAGAACCGTTCCGTTGCTGGCACGAAGCAGCCCTGATACCACCCGCAAGAGTGTCGTCTTCCCGGCACCATTGGCACCGATCACCGCGACAATCTCGCCCGTCTCCACCTGCACAGACACCCGGTGCAAAACCTCGAGCCGCCCGTACCCGGCAACAACCTCGCGCACCTCAAGCATCAGGTCTCCTCCACCTGGGCTGCGAGTTCGCGGGCGGCTGTTCGAGCGGCTGTGTCGTCCTCGTCGACGCCCAGGTACGCCGCCACGACTGCTGGATCGGTGCGGATCTCCTCCGGTGAACCGAGCGCGATCAGGCGCCCGTCATCGAGGACCGCAACTCGATCGGCCAGCGCCAGCACCGCCTCCACGTCATGCTCGACCAGCACGATCCCCATCCCACCCGCACGAAGCCGGCGCAGCAGTCTCGCGAGCGCCCGTCGTTCGCTACTCGACAACCCCGCCATCGGCTCGTCCAGCAACAACAGATCCGGCTCGACAGCGAGCGCCCGGGCCAACTCCATCAAACGCTGCCGCCCGAACGGCAGCTCACCGGCCGGCCGATGCCGCTCCCCCTCCAACCCGACCAAACGAACAACCTCGTACGCCGCGTCCGCGACCGCCCGTTCCTCTGCCCGAGCCGGGAGCACGAGCATTCCCCGCAGCAACCCGGACCGGGCCCGCAGATGCCGCCCGACCATCACATTGCCGAGCACCGTGGCAGACCGGAACACTTGCAGATTCTGGAAGGTTCGGGTGGCCCGCAACTGCGCGAAGATATGGGGTTTCCGACCATCGGTGCGAACTCCGTTCAGCTTGACCGTCCCGCTGGTCGGCGCCAGCACCCCGCTGACCATGTTGAAACAGGTCGTCTTCCCGGCCCCGTTCGGACCGATCAACGCGAGGATCTCACCGGCCCGGACATCCAACGTGACATCGTCAACCGCCGTCACACCGCCGAACTGCTTGGTCAGCCCGCGAACCTCCAACAAGACGCTCCCCGCGACCGGCCGACCCTCGCGAACCATCACCGGCGAGTCGTCCTCAGTCGCCTCAGCACGACCTTCGGAGACGTCCCCCGACGGCCGACGTACTCGGGCAAGAACCATCCGCCACGCCTGATGAAGTCCGCCCGGCAGGAACACGACGATGACGACCAGGACGACGCCGAACCCGATCAACTGCACCTCGCCGACGGCACCCGGTACCAGGACCGGAATGAGCTCCCGCATCCCCTCGTCGAGGAACTCCACCCCGAACGCACCGATCACGGCACCCCAGACCGTACCGAGTCCGCCGAGCACCGCCATCAGCAGGAACTTCACGGATAGCGGGAAGTTGGCGGTGTTCGGGTTCACCACCGCAAGCCAGTGCGCGAAGAAGATCCCGGAGACGGCCGCATACGCCGCGGACAGCACGAACACCTGCAGCCGCAGGCGAAACGTGTCCACCCCCAGCGTCTCCGCGGCAACCTCGGAATCGTTGACCGCGCCCAGCGCCCGCCCGATCCGGCTCTGTACGACGTTCCGCGCAAGCAGGACCGCGACCACGACGAACGGCGTGAGCAACCAGAAGAACTCCTGCGGCGAGTCGTAGGTTCGCGAGTTGAACTCAGGCTTCCCGATCCCGTAGATCCCCGACGTGCCACCGGTGAACTCCGACTCGGTCGCCAGCACCGTCACGATGATTCCGAGCCCCAGCGTCGCCAGAGCCAGGTAATGTCCGCGCAACCGCAACAGCGGTATCCCCACGAGCAACGCGACCACCATCGCGATCACCACGGCAACCACAGCCGCCAGTACGCCGTACAGGTCATAGCGGGTGACCAGGATCGCCTGCGCATACGCGCCGATCGCGAAGAACGCGGCGTGGCCGAGGCTCACCTGGCCCGCGAGGCCCATCAGCAAGGAGAGACCGGTCGCGGCGATCGCGTAGATCATCGCGTAGACGCCCACGTTGACCAGCGATCCCGGCGCCACGAGCGGGAAGACCACGCAGAACACGACGAACAGCCCAAGCCCGATCACATCACCCCGGCGCGGCATCAGACCCGGGCCTCCGCATGCCGGCCGAACACCCCGGCGGGGCGGACCACCAGTACGACGATCAGCAGTACGAAGGCGACCGCATCGCGCAGTCCGGTGTCGACGTACCCGGCGACCAAACTCTCGAGCACGCCCAGCAGTACGCCGCCAAGCAGGGCACCGCGGATCGATACGAGCCCGCCGAGCGTCGCGGCGACGAACCCTTTCAGGCCGAGGCTGAGTCCGGAATCCCAGGAGGAGAAGTACACCGGGCTCGCGATCACGCCCGCGATCGCGCCGACCAGCCCGGCGATGCCGAACGCGAGCATCGTCGCCAGCTTCGGTGAGATGCCGACCAGCCGCGCGGCGATCGGTTGCTCAGAGCAAGCACGCAGCGCCTTCCCGACGATGGTGCGTTCGTAGAACCACCAGACCGCGGCGGCGACGACGGCCGCGATCCCGAGGATCCATAGCTCCTGGGCGCGGATGGAGACGCCGAACACCAGCAGGTCGCCACCGGGGAACGGAGTGAGTCCCTTGCCCTCCGGTCCCCAGATCAGCAGCATCAGCGCCTTCAGCACGGTCGAGACACCGAGCGTCAGGATGATCGACGTCAACGTGGTCAGCCGTTTGACCGGCGCGACGGTGACGCGTTCCATCACGACGGCGACCACCGTCACGGTCGCGATCGCGACTACCAGTGCGACCGGCAGCGGCATCCCGCTGCCGACCGCGCTGATCGCCACCAGGCCTGCCAGGGCAGCGAACTCGCCCTGCGCGAGGTTGATCACCTCGCTGACCGTGAAGATCGCCACGAACCCGACCGCGATCAGGGCATAGACCGCCCCGATCGACAGGCCCGAGAAGATCAGCTGGAGCAGGTCGCTCATCGGTTGGCGTCAAGCAGTTTCCACGCGCCGTTCTCGACGGTCACGATCGCGAGCGCATGCTTGTCGAGCCCCGAGTGGTCGGTGGCCGACATGGTGAACACGCCGCTGACGCCGGCGAATCCCTTCACGCCTTCGAGTTGGTCGCGCAGCTTCTGGCCGTCAGTACCGACCTGTCCGAGCGCCGTGACCGCGAGCTGGAAGGCGTCATACGCATGCCCGGCGAACGTGGACGGCGACTCGCCCGGATAGGCGGCCTTGTAGTCGGCGACGAACTTCTCGATCACCTTCTTCTGCGGGTCGTCGGCGGTCAGTTGGTCGGCGACCAGCAGCCGCCCGAGCGGAGCGGTCAGCCCGTCCGCGCTGGGACCGGCCGAGTCGAGGAACGCCTGGTTGCCGATCCCGTGGCTCTGGATCACCGCGCCGGTGACACCGAGTTGCTTGTACGCCTTCTGCGCGAGACCGGCCGCCGGCGGGATCCCCCAGATCAGGTTCGCGTCCGCCTTCGCGTTGCGGATGTTGACCATCTGGGCGGTGAAGTCGGTCGCGTCCGGCGCGAACTTCTCGGTCCGGACGACCTTGATGCCCTGCGGCGCGCCGAGTTCGGTGAGCATCTCCCCGATCCCCTCGCCGAAACCCGAGGAGTCGCGGATCAGGGCGATACTCTTCCAGCCCTTGGCCACCGCCTGGTCCACGATGTCCTCGAGCACCACCTTGTCGTTCTGGGCGGTCTTGAAGACCCACTGCGAACCGTCGACGATCTTGGCGTTCGCGGCCAGCGAGATCATCGGGATCTTGGCGCTCTCGGCGATCGGCCGCATCGCCAGACTCGGCCCGGTCCGGCTGGCGCCGATGATGAGGTCGACCTTGTCCTGGCTGACCAGCTTGTTGACCGCCTTCGCGGCGCCGTCCTCGGTGGACTGGTTGTCCTCGATCACCAACTCGACAGCGCGACCGCCGATCCCGCCGGCCGCGGTGACCTGCTTGGCGAGCATCTCCAGCGTCTTGCGCTCCGGTACGCCGAGGGTCGCGCCGGCGCCGGTGATATCGAGCACGGCACCGATCTTGATCGGCCCGGACTGGTCCTCCGCCGTACTGTCGCCGCCGGCGTCCTCGGCACACGCGGTGAGTCCGAGTGCCAGTACTGCGAACCCTGCCGCCAACCTGCGCGCATTCCTTGGACCCATCAGCAGTTCCTCCCCAGAGTTGTGCTTCGTGCTCGTGTTCAAGTGACCGTGTGACTCCACAGCGCGATCACGACCCTAGGGCCTGTCCGCAGGCGCCAACAACCCTTTGAACCTCGTCCGCAATACCCCTGCTGCAGAGCGAGAAGCATTGGACCGCGGCGTGGCGCCCTACCGATACTTGTCGTCATGGACAACGACTGGCTGGCGATCCGGGCTGTCGTCGACGGGATCGACGACGCGGTAGACGCCAAGAACTGGGCGAAGGCCCGGGCCCACTTCACCACCGAGATCGACGTCGACTTCGCCGCACTGGAAGGCGGTCCACCCACGACCATGCCGGCGGACTCACTGATCGCCGCCTGGCAGCAGAACCTGTATGCGGACAAACTGAGTTTCCACCAGCGCACGAACCACGACATCGCAGTACAGGAGGACCGGGCGACAGTCGTGTCGAAGGGATACGCCTTCAACCGGCTCGATCGCGCGCTGGGCGATGCTTTGTGGGAGGTGTGGGCCTTCTACAAGCATGAGCTGGTCCGCACGGACGACGGCTGGCGATGCTCGGCGATCGCGGTCTCCGAGGTAGTCCATGCCCGCGGCAACGAACTGGCCCGAACCTACATCCCCTCGTCCTGACGTCGTTGGAGAGGAATGCCTCGCGCGAAGGTGACCGCCAGGGTGCGGAACCTGGCAGCACTCGAACTGGTCAACATCGGGCTGATCGGCTGGCTCGTGTTCGGAGCATTCGATGCACCACTCAGTCCGACAAACCTCGTCGGCTTCGGGGCAACCACCTTGCTCCTAGCGGTTGGCGCGGCGTACTGGCTGGTGAAGCTCAACCAACTACACGCCGGCCTCGGCCGTCCGCCGCTGATCGGTGTGTTCCGTGCGTTGCAGCTCGTCTGCACGCTCGGCTTGGCCGCGGGATTGGTGATGATCGCCGCAGGCTTCGGCAGCAGCCCCGGGCGGTTCGTCCCTGGCCTGGTGCTGTACCTGCTGGCGGTTGCGGAGTACGTGAACTACTTCCACTGGCAGTTGATGTACGACAATCGCGCCGACATCGCCCGCCTACTACGCACCGGCCGCCTGTCCCGCGCCCATCTCCACACCGACCTCCGGAAGACCGGCTAGTCGTCGTCCTCGACCCGGTACTGATCGAGGACGCGTTCCCGGAGGATGTCGAGCTGGATGGTCAGCGCGCCGATCACCTCCTCCTCGTTCAGCCCCGCGGTCTCGCGAAGCGCCCACGAGGACCGCCCTTCATCGTCCAGGCACTTCACCAGCACGATCCCATCGAGGGCCGTCCACCCATCCAGCAACGGCGCCACCTGGAACCCATCCCCCAGCACCCGCCCGATCGGTTCGACGTACTCACTAGCCATACCAACGCATCCTGCCAGCCCCACCCGGTACGCCGGTACGCAGGCAGAGGTGGGATCAGAAGGAGGCCTCGGCCGTGACTTTGTCGAACTTCCGGGTGTACGTCCCGTCCGGGATGCAGTTCATCGCTTCTGACTGACCAGGTGCGAGGTCACCGGTGTTGCACATGATGTTCGCCATCACCTCGTCGCCCTTCAGGAACTTGACGTGGATGAACATGGTGCTGGTCTTGTCGCCGGTGTTCTTGGCCTTGCCGACGATCGTCATCCCGGTGCCGTATCCGTTGTCCTTGATCTTCCAGCCCGCCAGCACAGTGTGCTCACCAAGCTTGAACGCTCCACCGACGGCAACCGCGCAAGGCGCGCTGCGGTCGTCCTGTCCCTCACAGGCCAGCTTCGGAGCAGCGGGCTCTGCCGACGCCGTAGCGCTGGCCTTGGGAGCCTCTGTCGACTTCTTCGGTGCAGGAGCAGGTGCCTTGCTACTGGTCTGAGCGACCGGCGCATTGTCCGCGTCCTTAGCGGCCGTGCCGGATTCACCGCCGCCTCCGGCCGCTGCGATGACGATCAGGAGGCCGACGACGCATCCGATGACTATCAGGATGGTCCTCCCCGTGTGCTTCTGCTTCGGCGGTTGGACCGGCGGCTGCGGCTGAAACTGGACATGCGGCTGCTGCGGGTATTGCTGTGACATGGAAAAGCCCCCTGGGCATTTGCTTGCAGACTCGGACCCCCCTGGCCCGCGCCGCGAGCATGGCCCAGTTATCACGCTCTGTCTACGTTTGAACGTCCAAATCCCCCATTGGGTTACGATCCGTGACCTCTGACCGCTCCAGACAGGGCCCTGTCCGCACCGCCCACGCCTGTACGCCGGTACGCGGGCGGAGGTGATTCTGCTGCAATGGGCTGGTGTCGTCCGATGAGCAGGTGATCGCCAGCTTCCTGGCAAGGCGAGATGTTGCCGGCCTCGAGCAGCCAGTGGATCTCGTGGTGCTGATGGGAAGCGCCGTACTCGAGTCCGTGGAGGTCGTCGCCGCGGCGTACCACCGTGGACTTGCACCGCGGATCCTGGTCAGCGGCGGGATCGGCCACTCCACGCAGTACCTGATCGACGCCATCAACCGCCGCGACCTGCAAGTCGATACTGCTGGACGCCCCGAGTCGCACATCTTCCGCGATCTCCTGCAGGTGAACTTCGGAGTCGACCCAGCTGCGATCGCCGTCGAGGACCAGTCAACCAACTGCGG
Source organism: Kribbella sp. (assembly GCF_035687465.1). NCBI lineage: Bacteria > Bacillati > Actinomycetota > Actinomycetes > Propionibacteriales > Kribbellaceae > Kribbella > Kribbella sp. The sequence continues at coordinate 667 of NZ_DASRXP010000275.1, read as the reverse complement.
CGAGAACGCTGAGTTTTCTAGACCTTTCGCAGGTCAGGCCCAATCGATCTTGCTGATCCAGGACCCCACAATGCAACGCCGAACCCACGCCACCTTCGAACGCGTCTTCCGCGACCGCGCGACCATCGAACTGATCAGCTTCGCCCCAGTACTCCCCTGGATACCCACCAACAACGTGCACGCCAGCGCGGATCCGGCACGCGTCGGCGCCGACGGTATCGGTGCTGGGCCGGAATCTCCGATGATCTGGCCGCGCAACCGCTTCATTTCCTTGCTCCTGGGCGAGATCCGCCGGCTCCACGACACCGCCGACGGCTACGGCCCACAAGGTCGCAACTACATCGACCACCTAGACATCCCCACCCCCGTACTAACGGCCTACCTCCACCTGACCGCCGAACACCCCACTCTAATCCGCCCCGTCGTCGACTAGTTGCTCTTTAGTTGCTAATGGCACCTATGGTGCGTTTCGCCAAGCAGGTAAGGGATTCCGCCACCCCGACGGCCGAATCTCGATTTGCACTGCTCGAACGTCTGTTCTAATATAGACGTCATGAGTACAGTCAGCGCAGACCCCCACTACGGCGACCAGGAGTTCGCCGTGGAGTTTGCTGCGCTGCTCGGCGCCGGGCGGATCTGTGTCCCGGATGACCCTGACGCGCCGGGT
>NZ_DASRXP010000274.1:0-4525 GCF_035687465.1 Kribbella sp. | reverse complement strand
CGTCTGGATCGCACCGGAGACCCAGGACCCCGAGCTGATCTGGCCCGGCTGGAACACCGAGACGATTCCCGCCGGCGCACTCCAGGGCGACGTCGTCGACCTGACCCTGCTGAACAGCCAGGGCCCTGGAAACGTCGAGGTGTTCTTCAACTACGACGGCATCAGCTCGACGGTGACAAGGTTGTTCAGCTCGACGGATCCGGCGATCAAGACCCTGCACCAGCCGGTCGGGCAGCATGTCCACGCCAACTGGGCATTCACCGCGCTCGGCACCTACACGCTCACCTTCCAGGCGACGGCCACCACGGCCGGCGGTGCCCAACTCACCTCTGGACCGATCGACTACACGTTCGTGGTCGGTCCGTACGAACCACCGACCCCACCGCCCACGACACCGACCCCACCGCCGACCACCCCACCCACTACTCCACCGACTACTCCTCCGACGACCTCGCCCACCACGCAGCCAACGACCCCGCCCACGACGCCTCCGGTGACGCCGACGCCTACTCCCTCCGCGCCAGCCTGTGTCACTGCGGTACTGGGTGTCGGGCATGTGGATGTGGCCGCGCGCACGGTTGGCGGGAAGCTGCGGTTCCAGGTGAAGGACGGCACGCAAGGTAGTGACAAGGTTGTCTGGCGGGATCCGGGCACGGTCGCATTCCACGTCCGGCCGGCCGCTGATGAACTGGTTCCCGCCGCGGCCTCCTACCGGTTCCTCGGTGCAACCGGCGCGACCGTCTGGCAACTGCCACAGACCCAGGCGGACGACCTCCTGTGGGCCGGCTGGAACACCGAGTCGGTGGACTACGGCGCCCTGACCGGACCGGTCAGCTGGTCGCTCGACAAGGTCCAAGGTCCCGGGAAGCTCGCGCTCTACCAGTTCGACCAGTTCGGCGAACCGCTGGTCTCCTTCGACAGCGGCAAGGCCCTTCCGCAGTCGCTCAAGTTCGACGCGCCGACCCACGCCCACGGCAACTGGGCCTTCACCAAGCAGGGGATCTACCGGCTGACCTTCACCTATTCGGCGACGACCAAGACCGGCCAGAAGCTCAGTGACACGGCCACCCTGCCGGTCGCGGTCGGCGCAACCGACCTCGCCGCACTCTGCCCCGGCGGGCCTCCCCCGACGACCCAACCACCAACCACCCAGCCACCGACCACCCAGCCACCGACGACCCAACCTCCGACCACGCCACCCACCAACTCGCCGACGAGCGGCCCGACGCCGAGCCACTCAGTCAGCTCCGACCCGCCTGCACCGGTTGCCAAGCTCGTGCCCTGCGTGACCACGACGCCGGCCTCCAGCAGTAGCCCGCATACAGCAACCTCCAGCACACCCGGCTCATCCGGCACCGCGTCAGCCGGCGTGACGCTGACCACCGGCCACGCCGACTACGCAGTACGGCTGGAAGGGGGCTCTCTGGTCTCGCGGCTCAAGGACGGGACCAAGGCCGGTGATCCGGTCTGGCGTGATCCCGCGCAGGTAACGGTGAAGTTGACCTCCGCCGCGGAGACCAAGGCGCCGGGCGGGGCGTTCGCCTTCCTCGGCCCGGCCGGATCGACGCTGTGGCAGATCTCGCAGACGCAGAAGGACGGCGTGGTCTGGCTCGGCTGGAACACCGAGGAACTCTCCGCGGCCCAGGTCTCGGGTCAGGTCGACTGGCGACTCGACCAGGTGACCGGACCCGGTGCGCTCGCTCTCTTCGAGTTCGACTCCTTCGGGCAGCCGAAGGTGATCTTCAACAGTGGCGATGGCCTGCCCGATACCCACAAGGTCCCGCTCGGGACGCACGCCCACGGCAACTGGGCCTTCACCAAGGCGGGCACCTACAAGGTCCGCTTCACCCACACCGCGACCTTGGCGTCCGGCACTCGGTCGACCGACACGGCGACCATCACCTTCGTCGTCGGAGACACCAGCAGCAGCTCAGGCGGCGCCCCCGCCGCGGGTCCCGTGCCCTTGGCCGGTGCCACCACGCCGACGAGCACGCCCACGACCACGACCGCCGCGACAGGCACGGGCGGCTGCACGTTGGCGATGACCGGTGGCTCGATCGGGCCTGGCTGGATCGCTGCGGGTGTCGTGCTGGTTCTACTCGGCACCGTCGCGATCGTCGCCACCCGCCGACGGGGCAACGCATGAGCCGCGGGCGGCGGTTCCGGATCACGTCGGCCGTGCTGGCGTTCGTCGTACCGGTCGGGCTGGTGGGCTGTTCCGGCGGTGCTGATGCCGGTTCCGGTGGGAAGCTCAACGTGGTCACGACCACGGAGATCCTGGCCGATCTCGTGCAACACGTCGGCGGTGATCGGGTGGCGGCTTCGTCGCTCGTACCGGCCGGCGGCGACCCGCACTCGTACGAGCCTTCGCCGGCTGATGCCAAGCGGGTCGCCAAGGCGGACGTGACGTTCACCAACCACCTGCTGCTGGAGCCGCAAGCGCTGATCAAGACGGTCGACGCGAACGCCCCCAAGGACAGTCCCAACGTGTCGCTCGCCGAGGCGGCAGAAAGCTACGGGGCGAACGTGATCCCGATGGTCGAGGACATCGGGCTGGACGTGCTCTGGCTGGGACTCCGCGTCCGCGGCACCGGCAAGGCACGTGGTGCCACCCGGACCTCGTCGGTCCAGATGTCGGCCACGAAGCTGACCGGACCGGGCCAGTTGGTTGCCTACCTGACCGAGTCCCTGGGGCAGCCCGATCGATACTTCGACTCCACGGACGGACTCGGACCTGCGGACCACACGACGCTGCCGCCGGCCGCCCACACCCACCTGAACTGGGCCTTCACCAAGCCCGGGATCTACCAGCTGACTCTGGAGGGCAAGCTCGATCTCGGTGACGGCAAACCGCTCCAGCCACTGGGTGCCGGCACGTTCACCTTCGCGGTCGGAGTGGAACCACGCACCGTCAAACCCGCGGCGGGTGGTCAGGCCACGGTGCTGGACGACGGCCACACGGATCTGACGGTCGACCTGGACAGTGGACAGGTCTACGCGTACTCCGACTCGAAGGAGCCCGGGGCGGCGCAATCCGTCGTGCCGGCCGGGCAGGTGGTCATCGACGTACCGAACAAGGCTTTGGAGACCGTGCCGGACGATGCGCGGTTCGCGTTCCTCGGCAAGGCAGGGACGCAGGTCCACCAACTCCCGCAGGCCGTGCTCGGCAAGCACGTGCACGGTGAGATCGACCCGCACCTGTGGCAGGACGTCGCCAACGCCAAGGCCTACGCGCAACTGATGCGGGACACGCTGATCAGCGAAGACCCCGACGGCAAGCAGGTCTACCAGGACAACACCGCGGCGTATCTGCGGGAGCTCGACGAACTGGATCAGTACGTGCGCACCAAGCTGGCCACCATCCCTGCCGCCCGGCGTCAGCTGGTCACCACCCACGACGCCTTCGGCTATCTGGCCGAGGCGTACGGCCTGCACGTGGCCGGCTTCGTGGTGCCCAACCCCGCCCAGGAACCAAGTGTGGAACAGGTGAAGAAGCTGTCCGAGACCATCCGCAACCTGAAGGTGCCGGCCGTGTTCGTCGAGCCGAACCTGACTCAGCGCGCATCGGTGCTCACCCAGGTGGCGCATGACCAGCGCGTCCAGGTCTGCTCCTTGTTCGGCGACTCGTTCGACGAGAACACCCGGACCTACGTGGCGATGATGCGGCACAACGCGGACGAGCTGCAGCGCTGCCTGGGAGAGACCCGATGAAGGCGCTCGCGCTGACCGTACTGTTGTTGTCCACCGCAACGGTTCCGGCGATGGCGCAGCCGGTGTCGGCGACGGAGCAGACCGTGATCACGGACGGCCACGTGGATCTGGGGCCCCGCTTCGTGGACGGCGAGTGGACCGTCCAGCTCCGCGACGACACGGTCGACCCGGCGGTCTGGCGGCCGCTCGAGGACGTCGTCCTGCAGGTGACCGACAAGGCCCAGGTCTCGGTTCCGGCCGATCCCGCGTACTCCTTCCTCGGCAAGTCCGGACAGAAGGTCTGGGTGATCCCGCAGGTCCAGCAGACCGGGGTGCTCTGGCCCGGCTGGAACACCCAGGACACCGAGGTGGCAACGCGGGTCGACCGTGAGGTGACCTGGTCGCTGAACGGTGTGGAGGGGCCGGGGGCGTTCACGCTCTTCCTCAACGGCGACTTCGGCAAGCCCGACCCGGTCTTCGACAGCCGCAAGCCGTTCCCGCAGGAGACCGGGGTCGACGTCAACACCCACGTGCACGGAAACTGGACGTTCGATGCTGCAGGCACCTATCTGCTCGACATCGCGATGACTGCCAAGTTGACCGACGGCACCACGGTCACCGACAGCGGACCACTGCGCCTGTACGCCGGTCCTGGTGATCCGCGGGCTGCCTTCTCCGTCCAGCCGAAGGCGGCTCCCCCGGCGGCCGACTCGTCCAACCCAGCCGACGCCGTCCCCGCGGGTTCCTCGAGCGACAACAACCGGATCCCGTGGATCGCAGGTGGGGCCGGGCTGGTGCTGCTCCTGGGAATCACGTGGCTGTTCGCGCGGCGGCG
>NZ_DASRXP010000273.1:0-3388 GCF_035687465.1 Kribbella sp. | reverse complement strand
GGGCCCTCGGTGGCGCCCGGAGTACCGGATCGATCGGGCTCGTCGTCGCAGCCGGCCACCAGAACAGCGGTGCCCGCTGCGAGGCCCGCTGCGAGGGCAGCGGTGCGCAGCGCGGTACGGCGCGACAGGCGGAGGGGATCGTTCGGCACGGCCGAAACCTTATCCCGGCCGGAGGTGCTGGGTCGGACAGTTCGGCGGGCCGGATAGGGTGGGCTACTGCCCTCGGTCGGATCGCCGGGTGGCGCAACGGGTGCACAACTGGAGAGAGAGGCAGGTCTACCTGTGAGCCGAAGGACTGACCACACGGACCCCGCGAGCCTCGAGAACTTCCTGCGGCCGGTCGTCCTGCAGTTCGGTTGCGACCTGGAGGCCGCTGAAGTCACGCCGGCCGGGCGGCGCCGGTTACTGCGCGTCCTGGTCGACCGCGACGGCGGGATCAACCTGGACGACGTCGCCGACGTGACCAGGGCGATCTCCAAGGCGCTGGATGCCGACGACGTGATGGGCGACGGCGCGTACACGCTGGAGGTGTCCAGCCCCGGCGTCGAGCGGCCGCTGACACTGCCGCGGCACTGGCGGCGCAACGTCACCCGCCTGGTCGAGGTCACCTTGGTGGCCGGCGGCAAGGTGACCGGCCGGATCACGGCCGCGACGGACGACGCCGCGGAGCTGGACGTGAAGGGCAGGCCCCGCACGATCGCCTACGCCGACATGGTCAAGGCGAAGATCCAGATCGAGTTCAACCGGCCAGCCGGCAACGACGAACCTGCCGCTGACGGCACGGTGGAGGAGAACTGAGATGGACATCGACATGGCCGTACTGCGGTCCCTGGAACGCGAGAAGGACATCGCCTTCGAGGTCGTGGTGGAGGCGATCGAACAGGCGCTGCTGGTCGCGTACCACCGGACCGAGGGAGCGCAGCAGTCCGCCCGCGCCGAGCTGGACCGCAAGACCGGGCACGTGACGGTGTTCGCCCGCGAGCTGAACGAGGACGGCACGCTGGCCCGCGAGTTCGACGACACCCCGGCCGACTTCGGCCGGATCGCCGCCACCACGGCCAAGCAGGTCATCCTGCAACGGCTGCGCGACGCCGAGGACGAGGTCCGGTACGGCGAGTTCTCCGGCAAGGAGGGCGACATCGTCTCCGGGGTCATCCAGCAGGGCCGCGACCCTCGCTCGGTGATGGTCGACCTGGGCAAGATCGAGGCGGTGCTGCCGGCGCCGGAGCAGGTGCCGGGGGAGAAGTACGAGCACGGCTCCCGGCTGCGGGTCTACGTGGTCGGCGTCCGGAAGGGCTTCAAGGGCCCGCAGATCACCGTCTCCCGGACCCATCCGAACCTGGTGAAGAAGTTGTTCGCGCTCGAAGTACCGGAGATCGCGGACGGCACGGTCGAGATCATGGCGATCGCGCGTGAGGCCGGTCACCGGACCAAGATCGCCGTCCGGACGCTGAACCCGTCCGTGAACGGCAAGGGCGCCTGTATCGGCCCGATGGGCCAGCGGGTGCGCAACATCATGCACGAGCTGCACGGCGAGAAGATCGACATCATCGACTACAGCGACGAACCGGCGACCTTCGTCGGGAATGCGCTTTCTCCTGCGCAGGTTTCGTCGGTAGAGGTCGTCGATGCCGCGGCGAGGGCTGCCCGGGTCGTCGTACCCGACTATCAGCTCTCGCTGGCGATCGGCAAGGAAGGGCAGAACGCGCGCCTCGCGGCCCGGTTGACGGGCTGGCGGATCGACATCAGACCGGATACGGATGTGACTCGTGGGGACGAGAAGGTAGACTGATCTCTCGGTCGGTCGACTGAGTCGTCACCACACCCTGAGGAACTGTGACAGAGACTGCAGACGCGCGCCCTGAGAAGCATCAGGAGCGCACCTGTATCGGGTGTCGGAAACGGGACAGTCCGGCCGGCTTGCTGCGGATGACGGTGTCCGGAGGACTTGTCCTCCCGGATCCCGATCACCGGGCACCCGGGCGAGGGGCGCATCTGCACCCCGTGACCGAGTGTCTCGACCTCGCCGAGCGACGCAAGGCGTTCCCGCGGGCCTTCAAGGTCCCGGGCCCGCTGGATGTCTCACTCGTGCGGGAGCACGTCGAGCAGCAGGAGTCAGGTAAGGCAAGTGCGGCCGCCCGGCCGCCCGCGACAACAGTCGCGAAGACATGAAGGCGGGTCATCGACTCATGACCACTCGATGAGTGTCGAACGATGAGTGCAATGCGATGAGCATGTACGTCAACTAACGGTCCGCGCCCCAGGCTCGGACCAGAGGGAGAGCAGTGGCAAAGGTCCGAGTCTACGAGCTCGCTAAAGAGCTCGGAGTTACCAGCAAGGTCGTCCTGACCAGGCTGAACGACATGGGAGAGTTCGTCCGATCGGCGTCTTCGACGATCGAGGCACCCGTAGTCCGGAGGTTGGCGGAAGAGTTCGAGAAGAACCCGCCGAAGAAGCGCGCGGCCAAGAAGGCCGCCGCCAGTACATCTGCTGCGCCGCAGGCGACCGCACCGGTCACCCCGGCGGAGCCCGTCGTGGAGAAGAAGGCCGCTCCGGCGGCCGAGGCTCCCGCGGTCCAGGCCGAGCGCACCGCGCCGGTGGTGGAATCAGCACCGGCTCCGGTCAAGGCTGAGCCGACCGTGACCGAGACGGCCGCTCCGGCCGCCTCTGCCCCGGCCGCCTCGACCACGGCGCCGTCCCCGGCGCGTCCGGGTCCGCGCCCCGGCCCCAAGCCGGGTCCGCGCCCCGAGGCCACCCCTGCTGCCGAGGCTCCGGCCAAGGTGGAGCAGCCGGCCTTCGAGGCACCCGCGGCCAAGGCCGCCGAGGCTCCGGCCGCTCCCGCTGTGGAGGCTCCGGCCGCTGAGGCACCGGCAGCACCGAGCCCGGCAGCATCGCGTCCCGCGGCAGAGGCTCCGTCCCGGCCGGCACCGCGTCCCGGCACCCCGGGGAACGCTCCGCGTCCTGGTGGCGCCCCGCGTCCGGGTGCGCCTCGTCCGGGTGGTTCGGCACGTCCTGGTGGCCAGGGCGGCGACCGCTCCGGCGGCGGCCGTCCGGGTGCACCGCGTCCGGGCAACAACCCCTTCAGCTCGACCCAGGGCATGCAGCGCGGTGGCGCACGGCCTGGTCCGGGCGCTCCCGCGGCCCCGGCGGCCCCGGGTGCGAGCCCGGCCGGCATGCCGGCGCGTCCGCCGCAGGCCCGTAGCGACGGGCGCGGCAACGACCGGCCGCGTCCGTCCGGTGGTGTTCCGGGCGCTCCGCGTCCGAACCCGGCGATGATGCCGAAGTCCTCGGCCGGAACGTTCACCGGTCGTCCTTCCGGTCCCGGTGGCGGCAGTGGTGGCCCCGGTGGCGGTGGTGGCGGCGGCCGTGGTCGCCTGAGCGGCGGTCC
>NZ_DASRXP010000272.1:0-10478 GCF_035687465.1 Kribbella sp. | reverse complement strand
GGACAGCTGGCCGAGATCCGCGCCGCGCAACTGCGCTTCACCGAGGACGAAACTCGCGAGATCCTCACCGCCGCCGGAATCAAGCTGCCGGACCCGGTGGTGACGACGCTGTACGAGCGGACCGAGGGCTGGGCGGCCGGGCTACGGCTGGCCGTCCTCTCCCTGGTCGGGCACCCACATCCGGAGCAGTTCGTCGCCGAGTTCTCCGGCAGCGATCGCACGGTCGCCGAGTACCTGATGGCGGAGATGCTGGACCGGCAACCGCCAGAGGTGCAACGGCTGCTCCTGCGCACCTCCCTGCTGGACCGGGTCAACGGCGAGCTGGCCGATCTGCTCACCGGCGCGGAAGGATCGGAACGGATCCTGCTGGAGCTGGAGGACGCCAACGCGTTCGTACTGTCACTCGATCCCGCGCGCACCTGGTTCCGCTACCACCACATGTTCAGCGGCCTGCTCCGGCTGGAGCTGCGCCGTACCGTCCCCGGCGAGGTCCCGAACCTCCACCGGATCGCCGCGCGGTGGCTCGCCGACCACGCCGACATCGCCGAGGCCATCCGTCACCTGCAGGCCGCCGGAGATTGGACGGACGCTGCCCAGTTACTCACCGACCACGCCCTCAGCCTCACCCTCGACGGTCAGGCCGGGACCGTGGCGATGCTGCTGCGCACCTTCCCCACCCGGATCGGCGACGACTCCCCCGGGCTGGCCCTGGTCCACGCGATCGCCGACCTCGAGCAACTCCATCTCGACCAGGTCGACGCGCACCTCGACGTGGTCCGGGCGTACGCCGCGACGACGCCACCCGACCGTCAGCACCGCCTGCGGATGGCCATCGCGTCTCTGGACCTGCTGTCGGCGCGGCTGCGCGGTCACCTCGACAGCGTGTTCGAGCAAGTGGACGCCCTGCCCGCGACTGTCGGCGAGTCCACCACGGACGTGGCCCTGGGCAACGACCTGCGGGCCATCGCGCTACTGAACCTCGGCGTCACCGAGGCGTGGTCGCTGCGGCTAACGGAGAGCGAGAAGCACCTGCTGGAAGGCGCCTCCCTCGCTCGCGACATCGGGCGGCCGTATCTGAAGGTCGCGTGCCTCGCCCACCTCGGATTCGCCGCCGCCGGCCACTCCTTCGCCGAAGCCCGCCAGCATGCCGAAGACGCCATCGCGGAGGCTGCGCGGCACGGCTGGGACACCGAACCGGTGATCGCCCCCGCGCAGGCGACGCTCGCGGGCATCCTCATCTGGACAGGTGAGTTCGACCACGGCGAGAAATGGCTGGAGCGCGCCAGGCGCGCCACCCAGGCCGGCGGCGAGCCGGGCATCCGCCTGGTGATCCATCTGATCTCCGCGGTCCTCCAGGCGGCGCGCGGCCGCCACGGCGACGCACTCGCGGAACTCGTCGCCGCCGGACAGGTGCGTGCCGGGATGGCCGGCATGCACGCACTGACGTCCCGGATCACCGGCTGGACGATCGCCACCCAGGCCCGCCTCGGGAACGTCGACCAAGCGCGGGCCACCCTCGGCTCCGTCGACGCCGAGCTGGCCACCGCCAGTGAGATCCGCACCGCGGCCGCGGTGCTCCGCCTTACCGAGCAGGACCCCGCCGGCGCCCGGCGCGAACTCCGACCCGCGCTCGAGGCCGGTGCGCCGGTGAACCTCGCCCTCATCGAGGCCCACCTGCTGGACGCGCTGGCCTGCCGGGAGCTGGGCGACCAGCACGCGATGCGGGCAGCCGTCGAGCAGGCTCTGCACCTGGCCGAACCGGACCGGCTGATCCTGCCCTTCGTCCTGACCGGCACCCGCGAGCTGCTCACAGAGCTGCCGTCGCACGGTACGTCGCACGCCGCGCTGGTCGCCGACATCCTCGACGCCGTCCACGGCGACGACCCCAACCACGCCGCCGTACCCGGACCGTCCGAGGATCTCAGCCCCAGCGAGTTGCGCGTCCTCCGCTACCTGCCGACCAACCTCACCCGGCCCGAGATCGCCGCCGAGCTCTCGGTCTCCCCGAACACCGTCAACACTCACATCCGCCGCATCTACACCAAGCTCGCCGCCACCGACCGATCCTCGGCCGTCCAGCGCGCCCGCGAACTGCGCCTCCTATCCTCCGGCCGAGCCTGAGGCCGTCTGGTCAGGTCGCGCCGATCAGGCCATGGGCGAGAGCGAACAGAACGAGTTCGGCCCGGGTCGCCAGCTTGAGCTTTCGCATGATGTGAGCTCGGTGTGTGTCCACAGTCCGCACCGAGATGTAGAGCTCCTTACCGATCTCGGAATTCGTATGGCCGAGGGCGAGCAGGGACAGGACATCGCGCTCGCGGTCCGAGATCGGCTCGAGTGCCGGTACGCGGTCGGCGATCACCAACTGGGCACCGAGATCGGGGTCGACATACCGCTCACCGGCCGCGACGCGGTGGATCGCCTCGATCAACTCGGTGTCGGACGCCCGTTTGGGCACGTAGCCGTGGGCGCCGGCAGCCAGCGCCCGCCGTACTGACGTCGGCTGAGCCAAGGACGAGACGACGAGGATCCTCGTCGACGGAGATTCCCCGAGGACATCCTGGATGGCGTCGGCCCCGCTCTGCCGCGGCAGCACCAGGTCCAGCAGGACGACATCGGGTTGCAGCGTGCGGGCCGCCTGGATGGCCTGCGGGACAGTCTCCGCCTCGCCGACGGTCGTCAGGTCGGGCTCGCGATCGAGTCGGGCCCGCAGCGACGCACGGATCAGCCGGTGATCGTCGACGAGCAGGAGGCGGATCATCCGCGCCGTCCGATGATGACCGTGGCGCGGGATCCGCCGACGGTTCGGGGCTCGAGCTCGATGACGCCGTCGAACCGGGCGACCAGCCGGCGGCACAGGGTGAGACCGAGCCGTGTACCCGTCGCGTAGCCGCTGCTCGAGATCGGCCCGATCCCGTCGTCCTCGACGACGAGGATGCTGCGATCGCTCTGCGTCCGGGACCAGATGTGAATGCGGCGGGCACCGGCCGCGGCCGCATTGGCCACCAGGTTCCTGAGCACGAGCCGGAGCACGCCTGACGGGATCGGCAGATCCTCGACCGGCCCTGTGATGACCTCCATCCGACGCTTGCTGTCGGCAACCGCCTGCCGGACACAGTCCACTGTCAGCGCCGAGCTGTCGCCGGTGTCCCCTTCGGCCTGCACCGCCTCCAGGATCGAGTCGACCAGCTCGATCGCGTTGATCACGCCGCGGCGCACGTCATCGCTGTGCAGGGCGGAGAGCAGCGACGACTTGACCTCGTGCGCCAGCAGTGCGGCATGATCCTCGAGCGCTTCGGTCCTGCGGGCAAGCCGGGAGGCGTGCTCCGCGAGACGCTCAGCGGTGGCGGACGGGTGCCGCACCACTGTTCCCGTTGAGAGAGTCTGCATGAGAGAAGGTCAGTACGAGACGGTCAGCCGGTCGTTGACTGTGGTGACCCCGGGGGCAGCCCAGGCAGCCGCGACGGCCGCGTCGTGCTCGGACCAGGAGCGCACGCTGCCGCTCAGCGTCACCGTTCCGTTCGAGGTCGCCACGGAGAGATTGTCGGCGTCGATCTTGGCGTCCCGCTTGAACGCGCTCTGGATGGCGTCCGTGACCCCGGTGATCGTGCGGGCGGCACTGTCCACCACGATCTCGTTGTCGACGCCGAGCACGCCGAGAATGTTGCCAGCGACGAACGCCGCCTCGTCCCGCTGGTACTGCCAGTCGACCGTGCCGGACAAGGTGACGTACGCGTCCTGCACCTTGGCGTCGACGTTGGCCGGGATCAGGGAGTCGAGCAGCATCGCCTGCAGTACATCACCGCGGACGTCGGCATCGAGGCGACGGCTCTCGGTGAGAATCCGTACCGACAGGTCGTTCTCGACGAACACGACGCCGTGCACCCGTTCCGCGGCCGACTTGGCCTCCCGCTTCTGCCGCAAGCTGCCGACGGTCCCGCGCAGCGTGACCGTTCCGTCCTCGGCGGACACCGCGATCTCCTCGCTGTCCACCACCTTCGGGTCCCAGAACAGCTCGTCCTTGACGGTCAGAGCCAAAGCCTTGTCAGTCATATCTCCTCCTGAGGATCGGGGTCTCGGCCAGACGATCCGGCCGGTAAGTGCTGATGACTTCCACGCTAGGTGCGGCCCCCGGAGACAACTGTGTTGTGCGTGCACTCCCCCTTGCTCCTCGTGCCGAGACCTGCCAGAGAAGCGTCCAGGCACGGGCGACGTCGTGAGGTCGCCCGTGCCTGGTGGGTGGGTCAGTACTTGATCGTCAGCTCGTCGCTGACGGACGTGACGCCGGGCGCCGCCCAGGCGGCGGCGATCGCCTCGTCGCGCTCGGCCCACGACTTGACCGTTCCCTTGACGGTGACGGCACCGTTGAGGGTCGAGATCCGAAGCCCTTCGGCATCCAGCGTGGCGTTGCGCTGGAAGGCCTTCTTGATCGACTCCTCCGTGTCCGTGGCGCTCGGCAGCGGCGGCGTGAGCTCGATCTCGTTGAAGACATCGAGGGCGCCGGCGATGCTCGAGGCCACGAAATCCGCCTCGTCGCGCTGGTACTGCCAGTCGACCGTGCCGGTCAGCGTGACGAAACCGTCCGTCACCTTGGCATCGACCGACGCCGGTACGAGGCTGTCCAGCATCAGAGCCTGCAGGACCAGGCCGCGCAGGTCGGAGTCGGAGCGGCCTTCGCCGTCCAGCAACTGCACCTTCAACTGGTTGTCGACCCAGTTCACCCCGAAGACCCGCTGAGCCGCCTTCCGGGCCTCCCGCTTCTCCCGCAGGCTGCCGACGGTGCCACGAAGTGTCACCGTGTCACCGTCCGCGGACACGGCGATCGCCGCGCTGTCCACCTTCGGATCCCAGAAGAGCTCGTCACTGACGTTGGCTACCACATCGTCGTTCCAGGACATGACGTCCTCCTTCAACTTGGTTCATCGGACACTTCGATCCTCTGTCGCAGGTTCCGCCAGAACATCGGAGTTGCCGCTGACCGGCTGCGGAAAGCCCGTAGAACAAGGCCTTCTAGCTGAGGTCGGTACGACGCGCTCGCCCCTGCAGGACCACGATCGATCGTGGTTGGAGCGTGATGCCATCGCCGGCGGCGTAGCGTTTTGTCGCGGCGACAGCGGCCGGCTCGTACGTGTCCACCACCGATTCCCACGCCTGGTCGGCACGGGTGGCCGGTACGACGAACTCCAGCGGCTCCCACCAGGCGTTGACGAGGAGCAGGAAGTCGTCGTCGACGAGCGGCGTACCGTCCTCGGCGATGTCCGGATCGTCCGCGCCGTCGAGGTACAGCGCGATGCAGCGGGCGTTGGGATCGCGCCAGTCGTCCGTGGTCATCCGCGTCCCGGCCGGGGTGTACCAGCTGAGCTCGTTGGTCTCGACGCCGGTGAGGAAGCGGCGGCGCCGGAACACCGGATGTGCTCGGCGGAGCCCGACCAGCTTCCTGGTGAAGCCGAGCAGCTCCTCGTCCGGCGTCGACCAGTCGAACCAGCTGATCTCGTTGTCCTGGCAGTAGCCGTTGTTGTTCCCGCCTTGCGTGCGGCCGAGCTCGTCACCGCCGAGCAGCATCGGCACACCGAGCGACAACATCAGCGTGGTCAGCATCGCCCGGCGCTGTCTGGCCCGCAGCTCGACAATCGACGGATCGGTGGCCGGACCCTCGACGCCACAGTTCCACGAGCGGTTGTCATCTGTACCGCCGCGGTTGTCGTCACCGTTGGCGTCGTTGTGCTTGGCGTTGTACGAAACGAGATCGGCCAAGGTGAAGCCGTCGTGGACGGTGATGAAGTTGATCGAAGCGGTCGGGCGGCGGCCGGCAGCGGCGTACAGGTCGGACGAGCCGCTGAGGCGGGCGGCGAACTCGGGGATCAACCCGTCGTGGCTGCGCCAGAAGTCGCGCATCGCGTCCCGGTACCGGCCGTTCCACTCACTCCATCGCGCCGGGAACCGACCCAGGTCGTAGCTGTCCGTTTGTCCGACGTCCCACGGCTCGGCGATCAGCTTGGCGCGCGACAGGATGGGGTCCTGGGCAACGAGATCGAAGAACGCCGACACCCGGTCGAAACCGCCGTCCTGACGGGCCAGGGTCGGCGCCAGGTCGAACCGGAACCCGTCCACATCCATCTCGCGCAGCCAGTACCGCAACGAATCCATGATGAGCTGCAGACTCACCGGGCTCCCTGCGTTGAGCGAGTTGCCGGTCCCGGTCGTATCGACGTACTGGCGTAGGTCGGTCGGGTCGAGCCGGTAGTAGGCGGGGTTGTGCAACCCGCGGTGAGACAGGGTCGGCCCCAATTGGTTGCCTTCGGCGGTGTGGTTGAAGACGACATCGAGAATGACCTCGAGCCCCGCGCAGTGCAGGGTGTCCACCATGTCCCGGAACTCGGCGACCTGCCCGCCTGGCCTCCCGGCCCGGACCGCGGCGGAGTAGCCGGAATGCGGAGCGAGGTACCCGATGGTGTTGTAGCCCCAGTAGTTCGTCAGACCGCCCTCCACAAGGAAGGCTTCCGGTACGTTCTGGTGGACCGGGAGCAGCTCGACCGTCGTGACCCCTAGGTCGACCAGATGTCCGATCGCGGCGTCATGCGCCAGCCCGGCGTACGTGCCGCGAAGCTCCGGCGGTACGGCGGGATGCGTCGCGGTGAAGCCTTTGACGTGAAGCTCGTAGATCACCGTGTCGGCGTCCGAGTGATGGGGCTTCGGCCCACCGGTCGACGCGAAAGAGGTGTCGACGACCAGACTGCGCGGTACGAACGCCGCCGAGTCCAGCGTGCTCGCGACGCCCTCATTCGCTACGACATGCCCCAGGACCTCCGGTCCGAATCGCACCTCGCCGTCGAAGGCCCGCGCATACGGGTCGAGCAGGAGCTTCGCCGGATTGCAGCGCAGTCCGCGACCTGGTTCGTACGGTCCGTTGGCCCGGTATCCGTAGGCCTGGCCGGCTCCGATCCCCGGGACGAATCCGTGCCAGACCTCACCGTCTCGCTCCGGCAGCGGGATCCGGGTCTCGTTCCCGTCCTCGTCGAACAGACAGAGCAGGACGCCGTCGGCGGCGGACACGACCGCGAAGTTCGTACCGTCGGCTTGGAGGGTGGCGCCGAGCGGGGACGGCGATCCGGGCAGCACGGTGGAGGCGCTCATTGCTGCCCGCTCTCCAAGCGCAGGATGACGTCGTCGATGGACGACACGACCCCGTGCCGGCGACGGATGACATCGGCAACCAATCCGGTCCACCCGGTCTGGTGGGAGGCGCCCAGGCCGGCCCCGTTGTCGCCGTGGAAGTACTCGTTGAACATGAGATTGTCCTGCCAGTTCGGGTCGTACTGGAGGCGCTCGACCCAGCCGAAACACGGCCGCCGACGGTCCGGACCGACCTCGAAGATCGACGCCAATCTGGCCCACAGATCAGCGGCGACGGCATCGAGGGTCAGCAGTTGCCCGGAGCCGGTCGGATACTCGACGGTGAAGTCGTCGCCGAAGAACCTGCCGTAGCGCTCCAGCGCGCCGGCCGCGAGGTAGTTCAGCGGGAACCACACCGGTCCCCGCCAGTTCGAGTTGCCGCCGAACATCGCCGTGGTGGACTCGGCGGGCTCGTAGTCGATGGTCGCCTGGATTCCCTCGACGTCAACCGTGTAAGGGTGATCGCGGTGGTACGCCGACAGCGACCGCAGCCCGTACGGCGACAAGAACTCGTCCGGGTCGAACAACCTGCGGAACAGCCGGGTGACCCGGTCCACGCCGACGGCTCCCAGCAGGAGCCGCCGGTCCCCCGGCTCCCCCCGCAACAGTCCGGCCGTCGTGAGCGGCTCGGGATCATCCGGCAGATGACGGCCGAGCAACCTGGAGAACTGCTTGCCCATGGCAACGGCGTCGTCGAGCGTCCGCTCGTCGACGACGGCCGCGGCGAGCATCGGGATGATCCCCACCATCGAATGCACCTTCAGCGGCACCGTGGTACCGCTCGGTGTGACCAGGCGGTCATAGAAGATTCCGTCGGTGTCGTCCCACAGACCTTGCTGCTCCAGGGCGTTGCGGATGCCGGCGAAGTGCTCGAGGAACTTGAGCGTCAGGTCCAGTCCCGGGCGCTGGCCGGTGCGGTACAGGATCGCCGCCATGGTGGCCATCGACAACGCGTAGCCGGCCATCCACCCGGTAGCGTCGGCCTGCTCCAGCCGGCCGCCGACCGGCAGATGCGAACGATCCAGCGGGCCGATGTTGTCCAGCCCCAGGAACCCACCCTCGAACAGGTTCGACCCGTCAGCGTCCTCGCGGTTGATCCACCAGGTGAAGTTCACCATCAACTTGTCGAACACCCGGCTGAGGAAGTCGAGGTCGCGGCCACCGTCGATCGCGAAGACCTCCAGCGCGGCCCAGGCCTGGACCGGCGGGTTGACGTCACCGAAGTCCCACTCGTACGCCGGTAGCGCGCCGTTCGGGTGCTGGAACCACTCCCGGCAGATCAGCAGCAACTGGTTCTTCGCGAACCCGGGATCGACATGAGCCAGCGCGACGCAGTGAAACGCCAGGTCCCAGGCCGCGAACCACGGGTACTCCCACTTGTCCGGCATCGACATGATGTCGAAGGCCTCGAAGGTGCGCCACCGGTGGTCACGGCCGGTACGCCGGGCGTCCGGTGGTGGCGGAAGTCCGGGATCCCCGTCGAGCCAGCGGGACACGGCGAAGGCGTACAACTGCTTGCTCCACAACAGACCGGCGAACGCCTGGCGCATCACCATCGCCTCGTCGGGTGTCGCCGCCGGCGGGGTCAGCTCGGCGTAGAAGTCGTCGGCTTCGGCTTGGCGGGCGGTCATCACCTGGTCGAAGTCGGTTCCGAGCGCGGTCCGTGGATGGGAGCTCGACGCCGTGGGCCGCAGTCGCAGCCGGAGCTCGACGGTGGCGCCCGGGGCGATGGAAAGGCGGTACCAGGCGGCGCACTTCGTACCGGCTCGTGCCGGGTTGATCGTGGCCGCGCCGGACACGACATGATCGTTGATGCCGTCCTTCGGATACGGCGTCGGTGACGTCACGCCGTACAGGCGGCTGGTGTTGGTCTCGTTCTCGCAGAACAGCAGAGACGGCATGGTCCCGTCAGAGGCCGGCGCGGTGAGCAGCTCGAGCTCGCCGAGCACGGGGTGCGTGATGCCGACGACGGCGTTCCCGATCGCGGCGAGCTTCGGGCGCTGCGCGTCCGGGTCCCAGGCCCAGGTGTTGCGGAACCAGGCCGTCGGAAGGACGTGCACCACCTCGCGCTCCGGGCCGGCGTTCGTGACCCGTACGGTCATCAGCAGGTCCGTCTCGCTCGCCTTGGCATACGTCACGTCGACGATCCAGAACCTGTCCTGGTCGAACACGCCGGTGTCGAGCAGTTCGTACTCCGGGTCGTGGTGGCCACGCCTGCCGTTCTCGGCCACCAGGTCGGCGTACGGGAACTCGGCCTGCGGATAGTGGTAGCGCCACCGGTTCCACGCGTGGCTCGGGATCGCGTCGAGGTACCACCAGTAGTCCTTGACGTCCTCGCCGTGGTTGCCCTCCGGTCCGGTCAGGCCGAACGGCCGCTCCTTGAGGATCGCGTCACGTCCGTTCCACAACGCGATCCCCAGGCACAGTCGCTGCTCGCGGTCGCTGAAGCCTGCCAGACCGTCCTCGCCCCATCGGTACGCCCGCGACCTGGCATGGTCGTGCGGCAGGTACGTCCAGGCGGAGCCGTCCGCGCTGTAGTCCTCGCGGACGGTCCCCCACTGGCGTTCGCTGAGGTACGGACCCCACAGGTCCCATTCAGAAGGATCGGTCATGGGAGGTCAGCTGGCGGGGTGGGCCAGCGGCGGCGTGGCTGTTCCGGCTTTGTGGAGCTGTGCCGACAGAACCAGCGTGGAGATGCCGTAGACGATGCTGAACAGGCCGAAGACCGTGGCCAGGCTGACCGCACCGATGTCGGGCCTGATCGCCAGCACGATGCCGAGGGCGATCGAGACGAGTCCGGTGAGAGCCCACATCGCCCGCTCCCCGGCGTACTCGCCGCGGCGGAAGGCCATGGCGACCTCGATGACACCGGTGACGAACGCCCACGCGGCGATCCAGATCGTCAGCACGAGCGCGGTGATGCCGGGCCACGCCAGCGCGGCGATGCCTGCGACGACGTCGAGCACCGCTAGCAACAGGTAGCCGATCACCGGGCCGGCGCTGCGGCCGGTGAACCCGCGGGCACCGTCCACAACTGCCGCGATGAAGGCGTACACCGCGAAGAGGATCACCATCGCGCCGACGGTGACATTGGGCCAAGCGACGGAGACCACCCCGATCGCGACGGCCAGCAGTCCACGCCACAACAGTGACGATGAGACAGACGAGAACATCAACAGCCTCCTTCGTTGGTCCTGCTCGGTAGTAGATGAGTCACGATGCAACGCTATGGCGGTCCGAGGCGGCCTGGTTTGCTGTGTGTGCGGGGTTCTCGGTCAGGTGTGCGCGCTGCTTGTCCTGGTGCAACG
>NZ_DASRXP010000271.1:0-9388 GCF_035687465.1 Kribbella sp. | reverse complement strand
CGTGTCGTACGTACGAGACATGGAGCCCCGACGACTCGTGTGGTGGCGCCGACCGGGGCTTACCAGGTATCTGGTGGCACCAAGGCGGCCGTCGGGTCCCGGTCAGCGGACCCGGCCGGGATCCAAGCGTCATCCACCAGCCTGTAGGGATGCCAGCGGCCGAGGCGATCCAATCGAAGCTGGCTCGCCGCGTCACCCGACACCGAGAGGCGGTTGGCATCGACCTCGATCGCAAAGTTGTCGGGGTCGTCGGATGCCGCTTGCAGTTCGGCCTTGGCGCGGGCGAGTTCGCTTGGATCTGGGGTCCAGGTGTGTTCGAGGACGTCCAGGCCGGGTGCGCCGCCGTTGGACCATGCCTGGATGCCGAGGGCGAGTTCGGTGGGTCGGCCGGTGGCGGTGGCCAGGCGGATGGCCAACTCCGGGAAGTCGGTCGCCAGGCGAACGGCGTCCTGCCATTCGTCGAGCAACCAGGGATCAGGTCCGCCGCTGAGGAGCGCGCTGAGCTGGGCCCGTGCGCGGCGAGCTGCGTCGAGTACGAGGAGCGGCAGCAGATCTGGGTCGAGATCGGGCAACGGCTGGGTTCCGTTGATGACGAGGTCCTCCCGGGCGATCTTCGCCGGCAGGTCGGGCATAGCAGGCACCCGAGAACCCTGTGCGGCGACCGCCGTAAACACCACCTCGGCCGGTTGCCCGATGCCAGCCTGTCGGCTGGCGGGAGGTTGGAGGTCGCCGAGCAGGTGTTCGCGGGAGCGGCCGCGGATCAACAGCAGTACGAAGGGGTCGTCGTCGAGAAGCCAGCCGACCTGGTAGCAGAGGGCGGCTGCGTGCTGGCACGGGAGTTCCCAGTCGTCACAGGTGCAGGAGGGATCGAGGTCGCCGATGCCGGGGAGCAACGGTACGCCGGCGTCCGCGGCAGCCGAGACCAGGTCGTGTGGCATCTCGCCGTCCAGGAGGGCCGCGATGTGGCCGGCTCGGGCGGCGACCTGGTCGAGGAATCGCTGCCAGTCCTCACTGGTGAGGCGGTCGATCAGGACGGCGGACTCATAGGTGTCTTCGGGTGTGTAGACGGTCGCGCCAATCCGGCCGGGGCTGATGGTGATCGTGCCGACCTGGCCGGAGTTCGCGTAGCGGCGGCCTTTGCGGAGTTGGTCGGAATCGAGCGAGGTGTCTTCCAATGCCTGCACCCAGGCCCGTCCCCACCACGACTTCCCGCGCGTGCTGCGACCCCCCGCCTGCGCCGCGAACGCCGGGAATCCGCGCGCTTCCTGGTCGCTCATCGGGCACCTCGCAGTTCGACCAAATCGGACAGTTCGGCGTCGGACAGCTCGGTCAGGGCAGCCTCTCCGGCGGTCAGGACGGCGTCGGCCAGTTCGCGTTTGCTGCTCAGCATCGCGGCGATCCGGTCCTCGATGGTGCCTTCGGCAATCAATCGGTGAACCTGGACCGGCCGGGTCTGACCGATCCGGTACGCCCGGTCGGTCGCCTGGTCCTCGACCGCCGGATTCCACCAGCGGTCGAAATGCACGACGTGATCCGCGCGGGTGAGGTTGAGCCCGGTCCCCGCCGCCTTGAGCGACAGCAGGAAGACCGGCACCTCGCCGGCCTGGAACCGCTCGACCATCTCCTCACGCTTCCGCACCGGCGTCCCGCCGTGCAGCAGCTGGGTCGCGATGCCGCGGTCGGCCAAGTGCCGCTCGAGCAGCCGCGCCATCACGACGTACTGCGTGAACACGAGGACCGCGCCATCTTCGGAGACGATCGTGGCGAGCAGTTCGTCGAGCAGTTCGAGCTTGCCGGATCGCCCGGCCAGCCGCGCGCCCTCGGGCTCCTTCAGGTACTGGACGGGGTGGTTGCAGATCTGCTTGAGCCCGGTCAGCAACTTCACGATCAACCCACGCCGAGCCATCGCATCACTGGCCCGTACTTCGTCAAGCAGTTCGCGGACCGTGGCCTCGTACAGCACTGCCTGCTCGCGGGTGAGTGAAACCGGCTGATCGGTCTCCGTCTTCGGCGGCAGTTCGGGCGCGATGCCTGGATCGGACTTACGCCGACGGAGCAGGAAAGGCCGAACCAGTTTGGCCAACCGCTGAGCGACTTCCTCGTCTTTGTCCGCTTCGATCGGCGTCGCCCAGCGGCCGCGGAACGTGCCGAGCCGCCCGAGGAGACCCGGGGTGGTCCAGTCGAGGATCGCCCAGAGCTCGGACAGGTTGTTCTCGACCGGAGTACCCGTGAGGGCGACCCGGGCGAGCGCCGGCACAGCACGGAGTGCCTTCGCCGTGCCGGAGGTCGGGTTCTTCACGTGCTGGGCCTCGTCCGCGACCAGCAGTGCCCACCGATGTGCGGCCAGCCTCGCCGCGTCCCGTCGCAGAGTCCCGTACGTCGTGAGGACGAACCCCGTGTCGGCGCCTTCGAGGGATCGCCCGGACCCGTGGAACCGGCGTACCGGAGTGCCGGGGGCGAACCGTTGCACCTCGCGTTCCCAGTTCCCCAACAGCGAGGCCGGGCAGACCACGAGCGTCGGGCCTGCGGTGCCGGTGGACTCTTGCCTGTGGAGGTGGAGCGAGATGAGGGTGATGGTCTTGCCCAGGCCCATGTCGTCCGCGAGGCATCCGCCCAGCCCGAGC
Organism: Kribbella sp.; assembly: GCF_035687465.1. NCBI lineage: Bacteria > Bacillati > Actinomycetota > Actinomycetes > Propionibacteriales > Kribbellaceae > Kribbella > Kribbella sp. Next base: position 6,764 of record NZ_DASRXP010000271.1, on the reverse strand, counting down.
GAAGTCATCCGGACCAGCCACTGCAGCCCGCGCAACTGGTAGTCGCGCAGGGTTGCATGCAGCGCGGCCGGCGCCTCGAGTGGTTCGTCGGAGCGATCGGGGTCCGCGATCCTGGCCCGGAGCTCCTCGAGCCAGCGGGTGGGGGTGACGGTCACCTGCTGACCGTCGATCTCGGTGCTGCCGGTGAGGGCGGCGCTGAGGGCATCGATCGGCGTGACGGGTTTGAGGATGCGTTCGCGCGCCTTGCGGGCGAGCTCCGGATCGATCAGCATCCACTGGTCGCGTAGCCGGACCACGGGCCGGGTCGCCTCGGCGAGCTGGTCCATCTCCGCCTCGGTCAACGGGTCATTGCCCAGAGCAACTTGCCAGCTGAAGTCGAGGGTGGAGGTGCCGCTGAAGAATCCGGGCATGTCGGACGGCGGACCGTCAGCCGACGTGATCGTGGCACGGGCTGTCAGGGCGCGGCCGAGACTCCGCGGCCAATGCAGGTCGACGCCCGCAGCCGACAGACGCTGAGCTCCCCCGGCCAGGAGACCACCGACCTCCTCGTCGGCAAGCTCCATCCGATCCGGTACGACGGCGTCGAGCAGGCGGGTCAACGGCGTCCAGACGCGCGCGGCCCGGCGGATCGCGAGGGTCGCGTCGATGCGCGCCCGCGGTCCGAACCCGGCAATGTCTTGCGCCCAGACCTCAGACGCGTCCCGGACCAGTGTCGGATCTTTGATGCTGTGCAGTTGAACGACAGCGCCGAATCCCAGTGAGTCGGCCAGCTCGATCCGAAGCGAGATCCGTACGCCGGTGTCGAGGCCGGCGGAGACCTCGTCGGCCCACGACCGCAACCGCGAAGCCTGCTGCGGCGCCTTTGCGGTGAACAGGTTTGTTCCGTGGGCCTTCACCGCCGCCGGCGACCGTGGCATCCCATCAGCCACCCCATCCAAGAACGCCCGCACCAAATCCTCAGCAGCCCAAACCCGAAGCTCTCCGGAAGCCGGCGCGGCCGGTAGTGAAAGGGCGCGGGCGTCCGGCGGCATCGCCTCGGCGAGGTTGAGGATGCGGTCGATGTCGGTGGGGTCGAGGGGGCCGACTCGCCAGGCGTCGTGGCCGGCGGGGGAGACGCCCGGAAGGAGTCGACCGCGGGCGACCAGCTGAAGTGCGATGAGTGCGGTCGCTCCCCAGAAGGCGGCGGACGGGTGAGCTTGCGGATCGGTTCGAGCCCGGCCGAGGAGCGGCACCGCTTCAGTGACCGCAGCTCGATCACCTTCACCGCGCGAGTGCGGATGCCCTCCGCATCACTGACAACCAACTCCGAGGTCGTCTGCTCCCCGATCCCCAGTGGCAGCGGCCCATCGGCTGGATCCCAGAACGCCACCCGCCCGTCCCGCGGCGGATCTGCCGGCCGATACACCGCCGCTAAACCTGCCAACCCCATCCGCCCCGCCGCTGGTGCCCCTGTCAATCCAATGCCCTTCTTGCCCCGTTGTTGTGCCGTTCGGTTGGTGTGGATCAGGGTGCGCCGATGGGGACCTCGAGATCTGTGGGCTGGTCGAACTGGGTTCGGTAGAGCTCTTCGTAGCGGCCGCCGACGGCTAGGAGTTCTGTGTGGGTGCCGCGCTCGAGTACGCGGCCGTCCTCGATCACCAGAATCAGATCGGCCGCGCGGATCGTCGACAGGCGGTGCGCGATGACCACAGCGGTCCGTCCCGTTAGTGCCTCGGTGAGCGCTGCCTGGACCGCTGCCTCGGACGTCGAGTCCAGGGCCGCGGTTGCTTCGTCGAGGATCACCACGCGCGGCTGAGCCAGTAGCAGTCGCGCGATCGTCAGCCGCTGCCGCTCTCCGCCTGACAGCCTGTAGCCACGCTCACCGACGACCGTCTCCAGTTGATCCGGCAACGAGCGGATCAGATCGCCCAGGCGGGCGCGGGTCAAGGCGTCCCACAGTTCGTCCTCGGTTGCCTCGGGCCTGGCGAGCAGCAGGTTCTCCCGGATGCTGTCGTGGAAGAGGTGACCGTCCTGCGTGACCATGCCGAGGGTTTGGCGCAGCGATTCGGCGGAGATGTCTCGCACGTCCACTCCGGCGAGCCGCACTGCGCCCGTGTCCACGTCGTACAGGCGGGGGATGAGTTGCGCGATGGTCGACTTCCCGGCGCCGGACGTGCCGACCAGGGCGAGCATCTGGCCGGGCTCGGCCCGGAACGAGACACCGTGCAGGACCTCGACTCCACCGCGGGTGTCGAGCTTCGCCACCTCTTCCAGCGAGGCGAGCGAGACCTTGTCAGCCGAGGGGTAGGCGAAGTGGACGTCGTCGAACTCCACCGCGATCGGGCCTTCCGGCGCCGACCGGGCGTCCGGCTTGTCCTTGATCAGCGGCTCCAGGTCGAGCACCTCGAAGACGCGCTCGAAGCTGACCAGCGCGGTCATCACCTCGAGCCGAGCGCTGGCGAGGGCGGTCAAGGGGGAGTAGAGCCGGGTGAGCAGCAGCGCCATCGACACCACGGCACCCGCGTCCAACTGGTCGCGCAGCGCGTAGAAGCCGCCGAGACCGTAGACGAGCGCGAGCGCCAGCGCGGAGACGAGGGTCAACGAGGTGACGAACACCCACTGGACCATCGCGGTCCGTACCCCGATGTCGCGCACCCGGCGGGCCCGGACCGCGAACTCATGCGACTCCCGCAGCGGGCGACCGAACAGCTTCACCAGCGTCGCGCCCGGCGCGGAGAACCGCTCTGTCATCTGGGTACTCATGGTCGCGTTGTAGTTGGCCGCCTCCCGCTCGAGTGCGGCCAGCCGGTTGCCGATCCGGCGGGCCGGGATCACGAAGACCGGCAGGATCACCAGGGCGAGCAGGGTGATCTGCCAGGAGATCCCCAGCATCACGACCAGGGTGAGCACCAGCATCACCAGGTTGCTGACCACGCCGGACAGCGTGTCGCTGAAGGCGCGCTGGGCGCCGATCACGTCGTTGTTGAGCCGCGAGACCAGGGCGCCGGTACGGGTCCTGGTGAAGAAGGCGATCGGCATCTTCTGGATGTGGTCGAACACCGCGGTCCGCAGGTCCAGGATCAGCCCCTCGCCGATCCGGGCGGACAGCCACCGGGTGAACAGGCTGAGACCGGCCTCGGCGACCGCGATCGCCGCGATCAGCACAGCCAGCCACACGACCACGCTCACCGCCTTGTGGTCGACGATCGCGTTCGTCACCCGGCCGGCCAGCACCGGGGTGGCGACCGCCAGCACGGCGGCGCCGACGCTCAGCACCAGGAAGGCGATCAACTGCTTCTTGTGCGGGCGCGCGAACGCGAGGATGCGCTTGAGGGTCGCCTTGGAGAACGGGCGCTTCTCGTCCTGTCTGTGCATCGCGTGGTACATCGAGTTCCACGCGGTCATTTCCATACTCACGGCAATGCTCCGAAGTCTCGGCCGGACAGGGCTGGATCACGATCAAAGACATGCCGATGCTTGCGGACACCACCGACAGTTTCCGAACCTAGAACCTCGAGCTTCCTTGAGGTCAACCCCTCGCCCCCACTGAGTACGCTGTACGAAGTAGTCGGTGGAGTGTAACCAATCCGGGAGAATTGCGCACATGAATACGGAGTACAGCGGCGGCGGTGACCCGGCGAAGAGCCTCGAACTGCTCTGGGGACTGCAGTCGAAGCCGACCCGCGGGCCCAAGCCGGCGCTCACCATCGAGCGGATCCTGACCGCTGCGCTGCGGGTCGCGGACGCCGAGGGGCTCGCCGCGATGTCGATGCGCCGGGTCGCGGACGAACTTGGCGTCGGCGCGATGACCCTCTACCGGTACGTGCCCGGCAAGGGTGAGTTGCTCGACGTCATGCTCGACAGCGTGTACGGCGAACTGCCGCGGCGCGAGGTGGACGGCGATTGGCGCGCCAAACTCGATGAGGTCGCCAGGGAGAATCGCGAGCTCTACCTGCGGCACCCGTGGATGCTGCATGTCGCGACCAGTCGCCCACCGCTCGGCCCGCACCTGATGGCGAAGTACGAGTGGGAGTTGGCGGCGGTCGAGGGGATCGGCCTGACCGATGTCGAGATGGACGCTGCCGTCGCGCTGGTGAACGGCTATGTGCACGGAGCGGTGCGGAGCGCGGTCGAGGCCCGTCAGGTGATTCAGCGATCCGGGATCACCGACCAAGAGTGGTGGTACGCCCATGAGCCTCTGCTCGACAAGATCGGTGACGCCAAGAAGTTTCCGCTCGCCTCCCGGGTCGGGACCACGGTCGGACAGGAGTTCGGCGCAGCGTACGACTCCGAGCACGGCTTCGAGTTCGGCCTGGCCCGGGTGCTGGACGGGATCGCGGCGCTCCTCGCCGATAAATAACTTGTGAGTGAGTACTCACTCAGTTAGTCTCGATCGCGTGAGTCCAAGAGCAACCCCATTGCCGCCCGATGAGCGCCGTGCCGCGCTGGTCGCCGCGACCCTGCCCTTGCTGGAAGAACACGGCACCGACGTGAGCACCCGGCAGATCGCCGAGGCGGCCGGGGTCGCCGAGGGCACGATCTTCAGGGCCTTCGGCAGCAAGGACGCCCTGGTCGATGCCGCTCTCGCGACGATCTTCGACAACACCGAGCTGATCAGGGCGCTCGAGCAGGTGGACCGGTCGTTGCCACTACGGGAGCGGATGATCGCCGCGGTCGAGGTCGGCCAGCGGCGGCTGCAGGGTGTGTTCAAGCTGATGTTCGCGATGCGCACCCGCCAGCCACCTCAATGGAAGGGCACCCCGCTGGACGAGGCCCGTCGCAAGCGGCAGTCCGATCTCGCCAACGCCGCGTTCGCGGACCTGCTCCGGCCGGACCAGGCATCGTTGCGACTGCCACCCGAGGAGGTCGTCCGCCGGATCGGGATGATCACTTTCTCCGCCACCCACCCAATGATTTCCGGCGGCCAGGTCCTGACCGCCGAGGAGATCGTCGACTTCGCACTCGACGGTGTCCGAATTCACAACTCTGGGGACTGCTGATGCTCCTTCGCCTGTTGCGTACGTACCTGCGTCCGTACGCCGGCAACCTGTCCATGGTGGTCGTCCTGCAACTGATCGGGACGATCGCCTCCCTCTACCTGCCCAGCCTGAACGCCGACATCATCGACAACGGTGTGGCCAAGGGCGACACCGGCTACATCGTCGGTACCGGCGGCTGGATGCTCGGCATCAGCCTGGTGCAGATCATCTGCACCATCGCCGCCGTGTACTTCGGTGCCAAGACCGCGGCGATGTTCGGCCGGGACGTCCGGGCCGGGGTGTTCCACCGGGTCGGCGAGTTCTCCGCCCGCGAGGTCAACCAGTTCGGCGCGCCGACGCTGATCTCGCGCAGCACCAACGACGTCACCCAGGTGCAGATGTTGGTGGTCACCACCTGCACCATGCTGGTGGCCGCCCCGATCACGATGATCGGCGGCATCTTCATGGCGGTCCGCGAGGACGTCGGCCTGTCCTGGCTGGTGGCCGTCGCCGTACCCCTGCTGGCGGTATCGATCGGGCTGATCGCCAGCCGGATGGTGCCGCAGTTCCGCAAGATGCAGGTGAACATCGACGCGGTCAACCGGGTACTGCGCGAGCAGATCACCGGCATCCGGGTGGTCCGGGCGTTCGTCCGTGAACCGCACGAGGTCGAGCGGTTCGGCGAGGCCAACACCAACGTGACCGACACCGCGATCCGGGCCGGCCGGCTGATGGCGCTGGTGTTCCCGGTCGTGATGCTGATCCTGAACATGTCTACCGTGGCGGTGCTGTGGTTCGGCGCCTCCCGGGTGGAGGACGGGGCGATGCAGGTCGGCGCGCTGACCGCGTTCATCAGCTACCTGATCCAGATCCTGTTCTCGGTGATGATGGCGACGTTCGTGATGATCATGGTGCCGCGCGCCTCGGTCTGCGCGGACCGGATCACCGAGGTGCTCGACACCGAGTCCTCGGTCCGGCCGCCGGTCACCCCGATCCGGGACTTCGTCGGCCGGGGCGAACTGGTCTTCGAGAAGGCCGGATTCCAGTACCCCGGCGCGGCGGAGCCCGTACTGCGGGACCTCAGCTTCACCGCGTCCCCGGGAAAGACGACCGCGATCATCGGGAGTACCGGCGCTGGTAAAACCACGCTGCTCTCCCTCGTACCGCGGTTGTTCGACGCCACCGCGGGACGGGTGACGGTCGACGGTATCGACGTACGGGATATCGAGCCCGACGCGTTGTGGCAGCGGATCGGCCTGGTTCCGCAGCGTCCGTACCTGTTCTCCGGCACGGTCGCGAGCAACCTGCGCTACGGCAATCCGGACGCAGGAGACGACGAACTGTGGGAGGCGCTCGAGATCGCGCAGGGCAAGGACTTCGTCGCGGCGATGGCGCAGGGACTGGACTCGCCGATCTCGCAGGGCGGTACCAACGTGTCCGGCGGGCAGCGGCAGCGGCTCGCGATCGCGCGGGCGCTGGTCCGGAAACCGGAGATCTACCTGTTCGACGACTCGTTCTCGGCGCTCGACCTCTCCACCGACGCCCGGCTACGGGCGGCGCTCGCGCCGGTCACGCGGGACGCGTGTGTGGTGATCGTGGCGCAGCGCGTGTCCACCATCATCGGTGCCGACCAGATCATCGTCCTCGAGGACGGGGCGATCGTCGGGATCGGTACGCATGACGAACTCCTCGACACCTGCCCGACGTACCTCGAGATCGTCGAGTCCCAGCGGTCCGCGGAGGAAGCAGCATGAGCGACGAGAAGCCGACGATCAAGTCGACCGAGCGGCCGACGACGGGTCGCTC
>NZ_DASRXP010000270.1:0-2141 GCF_035687465.1 Kribbella sp. | reverse complement strand
AGGGGCGCCGATGGAGACGGCGTGCCCCAGTGGTTCGAGGAAGCGGCGGTCCTGATGGGCGGACAAGGAGGCGCGAAACGAGGCCTCCGGCGCGACCGGCGTGAGGTCTACCGCGGATCGTTGCAGCGGCGGCAGACTCCGCCACTCGGCCTGCGGCTGGACCCGCGCAACCCCGACTGCCGCTCCCGATGCATCCCCCGAGACCTCACCCGCAACGCCCGCGCCCGCCGATGATGCCTCACCCGCGGAGGATCCTCCGGACGTTGAGGATGCGCCGGCGGCGGACGAGCGGTGGAAGGGCCAGCGCATGGGGGTTCACCTTCCGTGCTGGATGCGGGTGTTCAGCTGGCCGATCTCGTCGACGAAGCGGCGGCGTTCGGGGTGCTCGAGGTCGAGGATCTCCCCGCGCGACCAGTGGAAGTGGTAGGCGACGTACGCGACCTCGGCATAGAGCTGCTCGGGTGCGTACGTCACGATTCCCCCAGGCGACCACCGGCCAGATCGACCGCGAACGCGTGCCCGCACTCCGGGCAGTTCACCCCGGCCCGGGTGTGGCCCTCCTGGTTCACCCGGCGGTAGAGGTCCTGCAGGAAGGCGAGATCCGCGGCGAACAGGTCCTCGATCACCCCGGCGTGGATGTCGGTCACACTGCCGAGCCTGGTGATCACCCGGCCCAGCAGGACCACAGTCAGGTACGCCGGATTCTCGCGCACCCGATCGTCGCGCAACGGCACCAACTCGTCCCGAGCGGTCGCCAACCGCATCACCCCGTCGCGATGCAGCGCACCCGACGGATCGACGTACCCGCGAGGCAGCACGAAGGAGAACTCGGTCCGCAACGTCTCCTGCACCGGTGCCGCCGCGGCGACCTCCGGCTGGTCGACGATCACCTGGTCGAGCGTGCTGTTCGCGGTACGGCGCATCACTCCACCTCGAGCCGTTCACAGGTGACGACCAGTTTCTCCGTCATCACCGAGGTGTCGCCGGCCTTCATGGTGCCGATCTCGAGGCTCTTCGGCCAGGCGTTGGTGAGCTTGTACCGCTTCAGCGGCGAGCCCTCGTAGTCGTACACGATGATCGCCCCGCCCTTGCGGACCGCGCCCATCTTGCCGAACTGCGAGTCCTTGATCCACTTGTCGAAACTGGTGTCCGACGACAGGCCGCGGGTCAGGGTGATCTCCGGCGCCTTCCAGCGGCCGGGCAGCTTCTTGATCACATACTTGCCGTCGGCACCGTTCTCCTTCAGCTCGATCACGTCCTGCTCCATCTTCAGGCCGCTGATCTCGGTGATGCTCTTGATCTGGATCCCGTCGAACTCCAACCCGAAGGAGTGACCGACACCGGAGTCTCCATCTGGAAGTGGCATGGCTGGTTACCTTTCTGGTGCGAGGAGAGTCATTCGCTGACGAGGCTGGTGCCGCCGGAGAACTGGGACAGCCGGAAGATGACGAACTCGGCCGGCTTGACCGGGGCGACGCCGATCTCGCAGACCACCTGTCCGGCGTCGATGCCTTCGGACGGGTTCGTCTCGCCGTCGCACTTGACGAAGAACGCGTCGTCCGGGGTCTGGCCGAACAGGGCACCGTTGCGCCACTCGTTCACCAGGAACGCGGAGATGGTTCGGCGGATCCGGGCCCACAACGCCTCGTCGTTCGGTTCGAACACCACCCAGTTGGTGCCGGTGAGGATCGACTCCTCGAGGTAGTTGAAGAGCCGGCGCACGTTCAGGTACCGCCAGGCCGGATCGGACGACAGCGTTCGGGCGCCCCAGACGCGATTGCCGCGGCCGGGGAACGTCCGCAGTACGTTGATGCCGACCGGGTTGAGCAGGTCGTGCTCGGCCTTGGTGATCTGTACTTCGAGGCTGACCGCGCCGCGGATGATCTCGTTCGCCGGCGCCTTGTGCACGCCACGGGTGTCGTCGTTGCGACCCCAGATCCCGGCCATGTGCCCGGACGGCGGGATGAAGCCGAGCTGCCCGGTGGCGGGATCCGCCGTCTTGATCCACGGGAAGTACAGCGCTCCGAATGCCGAGTCGTACCCGGCCTTGTCGACCAGCCACTCCTTCACCTGCTGGGCGTTCAGCCCGGGCGGCGAGTCCAGGATCGCGATCCGATCGCCCATCAGCTCGCAGTGCGCAA
>NZ_DASRXP010000269.1:0-5130 GCF_035687465.1 Kribbella sp. | reverse complement strand
CCCGGAAGGCCCGGTCCACCACGGCCCGGATCGCCCACTGCGCCGGCGGTTCGACGAACCTCTCGTCCTGCAGTTCCTCCAGCCCAACCCCCTCGCGCCCGGCCAACCGGTGCGTCGGAGTACAGGCGAGAACGAGCGGTTCGGTGATCAGCGGCACGACCTCCAGTCCCGGCACCTGCTCCGACACCAGCGAGACCAGGGCGCAATCGAGGCCGCCGTCCGAGACCAGCTCCAGCATCCGCAGCGCCGGGAGTTGCTGCACCGAGACGTCCACCCGCGGATGATCGAGCGCGAACGCCGCCAACCAGGACGCGAACGGCAAGGTATGCCCGCCGGTCTGGAGCGCACCGATCCGCAAGGTGCCGGTCAGCACTCCGTGCGCGTCCTCGACCGCCTGCTGAGCCGCGGCGGCCGCGTCCAACGTACGGCGGGCCGCCGGCAGCAAGGCGGTTCCTTTGCCGTCAACCGCACCGGCCGGGTCCCGCGGACGAACAGCAAGGCGCCGACCTCCTTCTCCAGGGCGCGGATCGAGGTGACAACCCCGACTGGACGATGTGTTCCCTGCTCGCGGCCCGGGTGAAGCTGAGTTCCTCCGCGAGCGCGACGAAATGCCGCAGGTGGCGTAGCTCCATCTCCGCAGTATCTCCCCAAGAGATGGAAGGCATCGCTTTCAGGTCCAGGAAAGCTGGTATGACGGCCTCGGGCCGGGCGGTTCTTCCCAATGTCCAGCGTGATTTCGAGGGAGACCGAGTGATGAGTACGGCCGCAGTAACCGCCACCGCCCCGGCGCGGATCAGAGTCCCGCACCTGACCGGATTCTGGTTCGTCGCCACCGCGTTCCTGACCCTGATGGCGTTCGGTACGGTGCCCACTCCGTTGTGGCCGATCTACCAGGTCCGGGACCACTTCGGCGCGATCACCGTGACGATCGCCTTCGCCGTGATGGTGGTCGGAGCCGCCATCAGTTTCCGGCTGCTCGGGCACCTCTCCGATCGGCTCGGCCGGCGTCGCATCATCGCGCCGGCTCTGCTGGTCGGGATCCTCTCGGCCGTGGTGCTGGTGATCTGGCCGTCCCTGCCGGGACTGATCGTCGGGCGGATCCTGACCGGCGTCGCGATCGGACTGATGGCGTCGACCGCGACGGCGTACCTGACTGATCTGCACCACGAGGCCCGGCCTGACCGGCTCGGATCACCTGTGCCAGCCCTGGTGGCGACCGCCGCCAACCTCGGCGGCCTGGCGCTCGGCCCGTTGGTTTCCGGAGCGCTCGCCCAGTGGGCTCCGGCACCACTGCGCACGGGGTACATCATCTTCGGTGGGCTGATGGCGGTACTGCTCGTGCTGGTGCTCGCGAGCCCGGAGACGGTCGACACCGAGCGGACCGACCAGGATCGGCCGGTCCGGTTCGCGCTTCGTCCGGACCAGCGGGTCACCTTCGGCGCCGCCGCGGCCGTCGGGTTCTTCGCCTTCGCGGTGATGGGGTTGTTCTCGTCGCTCGGCGCGATCATCGTGCGCGGTGAACTCGGCGTCACGTCGTACTTCGTCGCCGGGCTGGCGCCGTTCACCGCTTTCGCCGCGTCCGCTGTGGCGCAACTCGCGCTCGGGCGGTTCGGTCAAGGTGTGGTGCTCAAGACCGGCACGCTGCTGTTCCCGGTCGGGCTGGCGCTGACAGCTCTCTCGCTCTACCGCCCGACGCTCTGGCTGGTCCTCACCGCAGCTGCCCTCGCCGGCGCGGGCGCGGGCCTGCTGTTCAAGAGCGCGGTCACCCAGACAGCCCTCGCGGCAGTGCCTGCCTCCCGGGCGGGCGTGATCGCCGCCTTCTTCGTGATCGCGTACTTCGGGATGGGCGTGCCGTCGATCGCCTTCAGCCTGGTGATCCAGCACCTGGCGCTCCGCCCTTCGATGATCGGCTTCGCCACCGTCCTCTCAGTCGGCGCGATCATCGCCGTCATCACCTCCCTCCGCTCCGCCCGGCGCCCCGGGGTAGCAGCCTGACAAGCCCCGGGATCAAACCCTCCGTCGTGGTCCGGTTCGACCCGGGCAGGCGCTGACGCGACCGTTGCTCTCGGCATCCCAGCTCACTGCGATCGGTGAGGTGGGCTCAGCGGAGTTCGTCGGGGTGGTCGGCGTCCCATTGGTCGCGGGCGGTGGCGATGGCGGTTTTGTGGTCACGGGACCAGTCGGCGAGGCCGAAGACGGTGTCGGCGAGGCTTCGTCCGGTCGGGGTCAGTTGGTAGTCCACCTGGGGCGGAATGGTCGGATAGGCGATCCGCTCGACCAGACCGTCGCGGCAGAGCCGCTTCGTAGTCACGGTCAGCATCCGCTGGGAGATTCCCGGGATGGCCCGCTCCAACGCGGTGAACCTCCGGACGCCCTTCGACAGTTCGACGATCACCAACACGGTCCAGCGGTCGCCCAGCCGATCCAGCACGTCCCGGATCCCGCAGTCGTCATCGCCACACGGCCCGGTCGGGACCTCGGCCGTGACCTGGGAACTTACCGCGGCGTTCGTGACCGACATAGAAGTGCCTCCTTATGCCCGACGCGGTTTACGTCGATGCTCGGACCTGCTGTCACCACAACCAACGCAGGGAGTGTCGAAATGATTCTCGTGACCGGTGTCTCCGGCAGTCTCGGTGGCTTGATCCTCGACGGGCTGTCCGGGCTTGACGATGTGCAGGCGGTCGGGGGCACCCGGTCAGGGGACGGTACTACCCAGCGACGGGTCGACTTCGATGACCCGGCCAGCCTGCCCCAGAGCTTCGAGGGCGTGGACGTCCTCGTGTTCGTCTCAGCCGGCTACGCCGAGGATGATGTCGTGTTCGCTCGCCATGGCGCAGTGGTCGACGCGGCAGCCGCCGCGGGGGTGCGGAACGTGATCTACACCAGCTTGGCCGGTTCGGGTGACCTGATGTCGATCGCGCTCGCACACCGCTGGACCGAGTCCCGCCTGGCTGCCGCTCCCTTCGACGCGACAGTCCTGCGCAACGGCCTGTACGCCGACTTGCCGATCAGCCTTGCCGCGGCCGGGGCCGAGTCGGCGGCATCGTCCGGTGTCTTCGCCGCAGCCCTTGGCGATGGCCGGATCTCTGTGGTGGCCAGGGAGGACCTCGCCGATGTCGCCGTCACGGTGGCGGCCGAGGTGCAGCGCGACCTCGACGCGGGCGGCCCGAGCCGGCATGCGGGCAAGACCTACGAGCTCGAGGGCGTCGCCTCGATCGGTGGTCACGACATCGCCGAGGCACTCACCACAGCGCTCGGCCGGACAGTCGAATACCGGACCGTCTCCCTCGGCGACACGCGCCAGGCGCTGGCCGGCAGCAGTCTGGAGCCCTACCAGATCGCGCACACCCTCTCCCTGTTCGCCAACGCCGGCGCAGGCTTCCTCGAAGCGCAGCACAGTGACCTGACCAGCCTGCTCCGAACCGAGCCCCGACCCGTTCATGACCTCCTAGTGAAAGCCGTCGCCCCGTAGGCGCTGGAGGGCTGCCGGTACGTTGGCTGGCATGGCGGAACAGAGCTCGACCGACAGCGGCCTCGATCGTGTGCTGGTGACCGGCGGAGCCGGATTCATCGGGCGGGCCGTGGTTGCCGCGCTTCGCGAGCGGGGCGTGCCCGTGACAGTGGTGGATCGCGAGGCGCCCGACCCCGGCTGGGACGAGGGCGTCACGGTCGTGACCGGCGACCTGGCCGAGCAGGAGGTCTGCATCGCGGCGTTCGAGACCCGGCCGCGGGCGGTGATTCACCTGGCGGCAATGACCTCCGTACTGCGCTCAGTGGACGCCCCGATGCGGACGTTCGCCGAGAACGTCACCATCACCCAGGTGCTGCTCGAACTCTCCCGGGGCAGCGGGGTCGGCCAGTTCGTGATGGCCTCCACCAACGCGGTGGTCGGCGACGTCGGTACCTCCACCATCACGGCGGATCTACCCCTGCGCCCGCTCACGCCGTACGGCGGGACGAAGGCGGCGGCGGAGATGCTGCTGTCGGCGTACTCGGGTAGCTACGGGTTGAGTACTGCGGCCCTGCGCTTCACCAACGTGTACGGGCCTGGCATGTCGCACAAGGACAGCTTCGTGCCGCGGCTGATGCGTGCGGCGCTGACCGGGACAGGGGTCCGCGTGTACGGCGATGGCCTGCAGCGACGGGACCTCGTCTACATCGACGACGTGGTCGCGGCCGTTCTGCTTGCCCTCGACAACGGATACGACGGGCCCGCGGTCGTCGGCTCGGGTAGCTCGGTGTCCGTACTCGAACTGGTCGAGGCGGCGCGAGTTGCGACCGGCAGCCCGATTCCGGCGGAGCATGTGGACGCGCCCGCGGGGGAGATGCCCGCAGTCGTCGTCGATGTGTCTGCCAGTGCCGATTCTCTTGGCTACAAGCCGACGGTGTCGCTGACCGACGGTCTGTCCCGGACCTGGCAGTACTTCCGCGAACAGTGATCGCACTGCTCCAACCGCGCTCGGTGCTCGCGCTCCTGCGAAAGCACTGGCTGCTGAGCATCTTCCTGCTGGTGGGTCTGGCCCTTAGGGCGCTGGCAACCGCCGCCTACCAGCCGGCCATTATCTACGTGGACTCAGCTCAGTACCTGAAGAACATGCAGCCGCTGAGGCCGGACCAGCTGAACCCGATCGGCTACGACTTCGTACTCCGTCCGCTGGTCGATCTGGGCGGCCTGACTCTCGTAGTAGTGGTGCAACACCTCGCGGGACTGGCTCTGGGGGTCGCCATCTATGCACTGGCCCGCCGGCTGGGCGTGTACCGCTGGTTGGCAGCGGTCGCCGCCGCTCCGCTGCTGCTGGATGCGTACCAGGTGCAGATCGAGCAGAACATCATGGCCGAGACCACCTTCGACGTCCTGCTGGTGGGGATTCTCTGGCTGTTGCTGGGCTGGGGCCGCCCGGGCTGGAAGCGTGCCGGTCTTGCCGGGCTGCTCCTGGGCGCAGCCTTCGTGGTCCGCACGATCGGTCTGACGCTGCTGTTCCCCGCGCTGCTCTACCTCGTGGTGGTCGGCTCGGCCTGGCGTCACCGCAGGACCTGGCCTCGGCTGGTACTGCGGACGGGCGCGGCGGTGGCCGGCTTTGCTGTCGTGTTCGGCGCCTACGTCGGGTACATCCACGCGGAGACTGG
>NZ_DASRXP010000268.1:0-12699 GCF_035687465.1 Kribbella sp. | reverse complement strand
CGCAGACTTTCCCGGACCGCCGACAGATCCAGTGGATTGAGCCAGGTCAGCTCGACCACCTCGATCTCGACCCCGTCTTCGGCGAGCTGCTCGGCGGCCTGCAGAACCCGGCCGGTCATCGCGCCCCAGGTCGCGACCGTGACGTCGTCGCCGGAGCGCCGCACACTCGACCAGCCGATCGGCCGCGGCCTGCCTCCGACGGTCACGTCGGCCTTCGCGCCGGCGTACAGGGTGCGATTCTCGATCACGATCACCGGGTCGTCGGAGTGGACCGCTGCCAGCAGTGCGTCGTAAGCGTCCTGCGGGGTCCACGGCATCACAACCCGCAGGCCGGGAACGTGCAGGAACAGGGCCTCCAGCGACTGCGAGTGTTGCGCGCACGAGCCGGGTGCGGCGCCCTGCTGGGTGCGGACCACGATCGGCGCCGGAGCCTCACCGCGGGAGACGTACCGCGCGTTCGCGACCTGGTTGACCAGTTGGTCGAACGCGACCAGGGAGAAGTCGGCCCACATGATCTCGACGATCGGCCGCAGACCCATCAGAGCGGCTCCGACGGCGCTGCCGAGGATGGCGGACTCGCTGATCGGGGTGTCGAAGACCCGGTCGCCGAACCGCCGCTGCAAACCGCGGCTGACGCCGAACACCCCACCGGGCAAGGCGATGTCCTCACCGTAGAAGAGGGTCTGCGGGATCTCCGCGAGGGCGCGAACGAGCGCCGCGTTGACGGCTTCGCCGTACTTCAGCGCCATCGTCGCCGACTCGGGTGCGAGGACCTGCTCAGGCATAGACATGCTCCTTCCCGGTCGAAGGGTCGGCCGGCGGGGCCGCCAGCGCGGCTGCCGCGGCCGCCTCGATCTCGGCCCGGGCGCGGGTCTCGCAGTCGTCGAGCTCGGCTTCGGATACACCCGCCTCGGTCAAAGCCGCGCGGAGCCGAACGATCGGCTCGGTCTGCCGGGCGCGTTCGAGCTCGCCCGGTGGCCGATACTGCTCGGCATCACCGATGTAGTGGCCGACCAGCCGCTCGGTCATCATCTCGAGCATCGTCGGTCCGGCGCCCTCGCGGGCCCGGGCGATCGCGGTAGCGGCAGCCTCGCGGACCCCTGCCGGGTCGTTGCCGTCGACCCAGTGACCGGGCATTCCGTAGCCTGCGGCGCGCCGCCAGAGCTCTGGTTCGCCGACCATGGTGGCGATCGGCGTCAGCTCGGAGTACAGGTTGTTCTCGCAGACGAACACCACGGGCAGCTTGAACGCGGCGGCGAAGTTCATCGCCTCGTGGGTCGCCCCCTGGTTCAACGCGCCATCACCGAAGACGGTGACAGCGACCCGTCCACTCCCGTCGTGCCTGCCCGCCAGCGCCGCGCCGACCGCGATCGGTGCACCTGCCCCGACGATCGAGTTCTCACCATGGAACCCGTACTCCGGCGCGGTGAAGTACGCCGATCCGCCGCGGCCGCCGTTGAGACCGGTCGCCCGCCCGGCCAGCTCGGCCAGCATCGGCGTCGGCGGTACGCCGCGAGCCATCGCCCAGCCGTGCCCGCGATAGGTGGCGAACAGCGCGTCCTCGGAGGACAGCTCGGTGCAGAACCCGACCGGGCCCGCCTCCTGACCGATGCTGAGGTGGACCGAACCGACGATCTCGCCGGACAGCCGGAGCTCCCGGACCTTCTCCTCCAAGGCCCGGATCCGCCACATCTCGTGCAGATCCCGCAGGTGCTGCTGGTACCCGCTCATTCCTGTCCTTCCTCCTTGAGCTTGCGCCACTGGTCCACCGCGGCGTGGGCCATCGACGGCGCCTCGCCGACATACTGGTCGACGCTGAGCTGGAGATCGGGTGCACCGGGGCCGGTGGCTCGCAGTTCACGGCGAACCACTTCGGTCAGGTCCGCGCCGGTCCGGCGGGCCTCCAGCGCCGCCGCGTAGACGAGATCGTGCGCCCCGGCCTGGCCGAGGCTCGGGGCCAGCCGCATCATCAGCGCTTCGCTCATCAGCAGACCGCCGTCGCGTTGCAGGTTCGCCCGCATCACGTCGGGGAACACGCGCAACGTGGCCGCGGCCTCGCCGGCCAGGAACAGGGCTGATGCGGCGTGCTCGGCGACCGCCGGCACCATCAGCCACTCGATCTGCCACTCGCCCGCGCTGCGTTCGTGTCCCGCCTCCATTGCCCTGAGCAACGAACCGGCGGCGGTGGTCGCGGCGACCCCGAAGCCGACCACTGACTCCGACAGCACCGGGTTGGCCTTCTGCGGCATCGTCGAGGAGGCACCCCGGTGGTGGCCGTCCTGCTCGCGCACCTCCGCGATCTCGGTCCGGGACAGGTCGATCACCTCCCGGGCGAAGCGCACACAGGTCGCCGCGAGGGTGGCGCAGGTCGCCCCGAAGCGGGCGACCCGGTGCCGGCTGACGTGCCAGGAGACGGAGCTGTCGCGCAGGTCGAGCAGCCGGGCCAGCTCCTGCCGCACAGCCGGCGCCTGCGGTCCCATCGCGGCGTTGGTGCCGCCCGCGCCGAACAGCGACACCACGCGCACCGCCTCGCCCGCGCGGCGAAGCTCGGCGACCTCGTCGGCCAGCTCGGCCAGGAATCCGCCCAGCTTCGCGCCGAAGGTCGTCGGCACTGCCTGCTGGGCGTGTGTCCTGGCGGCCATCACCGTGCCGGCATGCTCGGTGGTCAGCCGGCTCAGAGCGTCACCGAAGATCCGCGCAAGCTCGAGCAGACGGTCACAGGAGCGGCCGAGTTGGAGGGCGAGACCGGTGTCCATGATGTCCTGCGTGGTCGCGCCGTAGTGGACCCGTCCGGCCGCTCCGGGTGGGAGCGCGGCCGCGATCTGCCGGGTCAGCGGCAGGATCGGGTAGCCGACCACCCGAGCCGCCTTCCAGAGTTGCTCATGATCGATCAGACCCGGCCGGCAGATCTCCGAGATCGCCCGGGCGTCGTCCGCATCGATCAAGCCGATGGTCGCTTGCGCCGTCGCGAGCCCCGCCTCGACCTCCAGCCAGGACGCGACCGTCGCGTGTTCGGACCAGATCCCGGCCATCACCTGGTCGGCGTACAGGGTGTCGAGGAGCCGGAACGTCATCAGTTCATCTCCAGTCCGCCGTCGACGTTGACGGCCTGGCCGGTGACGTAGGACGAGAGATCGCTGAGCAGGAACGCGACCACGTCGGCAAGCTCCTCAGGTCGGCCTACGCGGCCGAGCGGCGTCCGCTCGACGACCTGCTGCAGATAGTCCCGGCCGGCCTCGGCGCCGAACCGGCGGTCGCGGTCGGCGAGGATGCCGTCCCACATCGGGGTCAGGAAGATCCCCGGGCAGACCGCGTTGACCCGCACAGCCGGTCCGTACGCGAGCGCGGCCGACTTGGTGAGCGAGAGCAGGGCGGCCTTCGCCGCGGCATAGTGCGCCGCGTCGGGGCGGCCGGACCGCGCTGCGACCGAGGCCAGGGTCACCACCGACCCGCCGCCGGTCATCAGACCAGCGGCCTGCTGGGTCACCGCGAAGACCGAGGTCAGGTCGAGGTCGACGACCTTGCGCCACTCCGGCAGAGGGAGGTCGCGGAACGGGGTCGTCCTCATCACCCCGACCGCGTTCACGAGTCCGTCGATGCCGCCCAGCGCAGTCGCCGCCCGGGCGGCGACGGCGCTCGCGAAGCTGTCGTCCGACAGGTCGCCGGGCAGTAGCACGGCATCCGCCGCGAGCTTGCCTGCGACGGTGTCGAGGGCCGCCTCGTCGAGATCGGCCAGTGCGACCCGCGCGCCCAGCTCGGTCAACCGGGCGGCCACTGCTCGGCCCAGACCACCGGCGGCCCCGGTGACCAGGATCCTGCGGTCGGAGAGGGACAGCATCGGCGCTCCACTCAATCGATTGACCAGTTCTGGAAGACGATAGGCACAGTGGCCGACGCCGCGCAAGGCCGGATGCGGAACTGTCCGTCACGCCTACTATGCTTCGGGTCAATCGGTTGACCAAGCTCGCGCTTTCGAGGAGGTCTGATGGACCACGAATCGATCACACACTGCGGCCCGGCGCCGGACTTCTTCGAGGGTGCGTTGCTGGGCAACGGCGGCCTCGGCGCTGTGGTGACCACCAGGCCGGATGCGGTCGTGGTGCACTTCGGTCACAACGAGGTGTGGGACGTGCGGGTCGAGGAGGGCCATGCCGACGGGATCGGCAGCTTCGCCGAGGTGTTCGCCCGGGTGGCGGCGATCGACCCGTCGCTCGACGACCTGACCGACGACCAGTGGTTCGCGCAGTACAACGACCTGGTCAGGGCCAGCTACGACCTGCCGTTTCCCCGGCCGTTCCCCTGCGGATCGCTGATCCTCGGTTTCGATCCCCGCCGCGCCGAGGTGCTCGGTCACCGGCTCGACCTGGCCACGGCCGTCTGCACGATCTCGTTGCTGGTCGAAGGCGAGCCGGCCGCGGTGGAGATCTTCCTTGCCCGCGACAACGATCGGTTGTGGGTGAGCCATTCGGGGGTGCCGGTGTTCGACCGGATCAGGTTGCTGCCCGACCCCATCGGGCTGATCCCGGATCCCCTGACCGGCGAAACCGGCCCGAGCCCGACGGTGCTGGATGTTCCGGGGCTCGCGTTCCGGCAGGTGCTGCCGACGCTGGATCCCGCGGTCGGTGCCGACGCGTTCGTGCTGGCGGCGACCACCAGCGCGTCCTTGGCCGAGGACGCGCGCCCGGGTGTCGATGGCAAGCCACGGCCGTCCGGGCCGCTCGAGCGGAGTGTGCGGGACACAGCCGATTTCCGCGTCGTGGTCTCCCTCCGCCATGGCAGGGCCGAGCTGGTCACCTCGGCGGACCTGGTCGAGCTGGGCGACTACCAGGAGGATCGCCGGTGCTCTGACGAGTTCTGGTCGGAGTACTGGCAGGCCTCCGGGGTCGAGCTCGCTGACGAGTTCCTGACCGACTTGTGGTACCGGAATTCCTACTTCCTGGCGTGTGCGTCGGCGCCCGGCAAGGTGTGCCCGGGTCTCTTCGGGCCATGGTCCTACCGACGGATCGGCAGCGACTGGCATGGCGACTACCACTTGAACTACAACGTGCAGCAGCCGTTCTGGGGCACGTTCTCCAGCAACCACCCGGAGCTCCACGAGCCGTACGTGGCGATGATCGACCATCTGCTGCCGATCAGCCGTCAATGGGCCGGCCAGTACTACGGATTGCGTGGTGCGGCATTCCCGCACTCGGCCTACCCGGTCAAGATGACCGCGAACCCGTATCCGGATCCCTCCTGGGGCTGGGAGGTCTGCGAGACGCCGTGGGCGGTGCAGAGTCTGTGGTGGCACTATCTCTACACCCAAGACCTCGAGTTCCTCCGCGATCGTGCCTTCGGTCCGTTGAAGGAGGCGACGCTCTTCTTCGTGGACTACGTCTTGTCGTCCACGGAGCGGGGCGGCTTCGACGATGGTCGGCTGCATATCTTCCCGACGGTCACGCCGGAGCTGTACGGGTTGCGGCCGGGGTTCCGGTACAACGCGGACTGCGTGGTGGACCTCAGCCTCGGGCGGTTCCTGCTGACCGCCTTCGCCGAGTCCACGAGGGTGCTCGGCCGCTCCCAGGAAGAGGGTGAGCTGCTGGCGCAGGTCCACGAGGTTCTGGCCGGCCTGGTGGACTACCCGACCGCGGAGACGGCCCGCGGGCAGGTGCTCGTGTCCACCCCAGGCGAGGACCCGGAAATCGTCTACAACGTACCGGTCGTCGCGATGCCGGCCTTCCCGGCCGAGCAGGTCGGGCTCGGCAGCGATCGCGCCGACCTCGAGCTGCTGCGCCGCACCCTGCGCAACCAGGCGACCGAAGGCGGCAACGATCTCGTGTTCGTCGCCTTGCAAGCAGCCCGGCTCGGAGTGCTCGACCTGGAGAGGTTCAAGCGGGAGGTGCGCTACTGCCTGTTGCCGAACGGTACGGCGACCGACCGGGTGCGGGCGGTCCACGGTCGGTACGACGACGCCACCTCATTCGACTTCATGAGTCGCGGTGGTATCTGGGTAGAGAACTTCGCGCTGCCCGGCGTGATCAACGAGTGCCTCCTGCAGAGTTACGACGGCGTGCTCAGGTTGTTCCCGAACTGGCCCCGGGCGGTCGACGCGTCCTTCACGACCCTGCGCGCGGCCGGCGCCTTCCTGGTCAGCGCGACCTTGCGCGACGGCGTGATCGAGGAGCTCCGGATCCTCAGCGAGACCGGAGCGGATCTCCAGCTCGAGCTCCCTTGGCCCGAGGGCGCACTCGTCAGCACCGACGGCAGCACACCAGAGACACTCCGGCCAGGCATCGCCCAGCTGAAGACCGAACCCGGTCAGACCTTCGTCCTGCAGCGTTGTCCCGCCGGCGGATAAATGCGTTGCGTGGTCGCTGTCGCCCCGGCATGCTGGTCCCACTTGCAGCTACGAGTGCTGCCTGAACCGAAGGAGGGCTGAACGGATGTCCATCACTGTGCTGCGGCATGCCCGCGTCAGCCTCACTTCATCCTTCAGGAGCACACCCGATGTCTTCCGACGTCTTTCGTACCGACCAAGAATTCTCTGACCTAGACGCCCGCTGGGGCGAACTCACCAGCGACGAGTCCGAACCGGACCCTGCCGACGCCTTCGTCTTCCAGTACCGCGCAGTGGACGAACGGCTGGGCCCGAACCAGCGGTGGTCCAACTGGCTGGATGTCGAGCGCGGTTCTCGCGGCCCGGAACCACGGCCCGACTGGGTAGTGACGGAACAGGCAGCGATCGATACCGAGCTCGGCATCCTCAAAACCGGCAAGGAAGCCGACGTCTTCCTGGTCGAACGGGCGGTCGAGCAGATCGGCGACTACCCGGCGCGGAGTTCGTTGCTGGCCGCCAAGCGGTACCGCACCGAGGAACACCGCTCGTTCCACCGCAGTACGTCGTACGTCGAGGGCCGGCGTACTCGCAACAGCCGTGACAGCCGGGCGATGGCGAAGAAGACGTCGCACGGCAGGAGCGTCGCTGCCGGGCAATGGGCCTACGCGGAGTGGGATGCGCTCTGCCGGCTCTGGAAGGCAGGTGTCCCGGTGCCGTACCCCGTGCAGGTGGACGGTACCGAACTGCTGATGGAGTTCATCGACGACGGCGACGGCGGTGCCGCGCCGCGGTTGGCGCAGGTCCGGCCCAAGGGGGAGCTGCTGCAGTCGTACTTCGAGCAGCTCAGGGAAGGGATGCGCGAGTTGGCCAGGGCGGGGTTGGCCCACGGAGACCTGTCGCCGTACAACGTGCTGGCGCAGGGCGACCGCATCGTGATGATCGATTTGCCGCAGGTGGTCGACATCGTCGGCAACCCGAAGGGGATGGACTTCCTGCTCCGGGACTGCCACAACATGGCGGCCTGGTTCACCAGCCGCGGCCTGGAGACCGACGAGCAGGAGCTCTTCGCCGACCTGCTCAGCATGGTGTTCTGACCAACTCCCGCATCCTTCGGTCCCAGTTCGCCCTTGCCCGGAGACGTCAGTGCCATAGGCCACGTCTTCGGGCAAGGGCGAACTGGGACCGAAGGATGCGGGAGTGGTTAGGACACTGCCTTGGCGGCCGCGCGGCCCGCGGTACGGCCGCTGAAGAGGCAGCCGCCCAGGAAGGTGCCCTCCAGGGAGCGGTAGCCGTGGACGCCTCCGCCGCCGAAGCCCGCGACCTCGCCGGCCGCGTAGACACCGGGCAGGGGAGTGCCGTCGGTGCGCAGGACGCGCGAGTCGAGGTCGGTCTGCAGGCCGCCGAGGGACTTGCGGGTGAGGATGTTCAGCTTCACGGCGATCAGGGGACCCGCCTTCGGGTCGAGGATCTTGTGTGGCGATGCCACCCGGATCAGCTTGTCGCCGCGGTAGTTCCGGGCCCCGCGCAGCGCCGTCACCTGCAGATCCTTGGTGAAGGTGTTGTCCATCTCGCGGTCCCGGGCGACGATCTGCCGTTCCAGGTCGGCCAGGTCGATCAGGTCCTCACCGGTCAGCGCGTTCATCTCGCGGACCAGGTCGGGCAGGTTGTCGCGGACGATGAAGTCGGCGCCCTTGTCCATGAACGCCCGCACCGGCGCGGGCGCCCCGCCGCGAGCCCGGCCGAGGACGCCTCTGATGTCCTTGCCGGTCAGATCCGGATTCTGCTCCTGGCCGGAGAGCGCGAACTCCTTCTCGATGATCTTCTGGGTCAGCACGAACCAGCTGTAGTCGTAGCCGGTCGAGACGATGTGTTCGAGCGTCCCCAGCGTGTCGAACCCGGGGAACAACGGCACCGGCAGTCGCTTGCCGGTGGCATCGAACCAGAGCGACGACGGACCCGGCAGGATCCGGATGCCGTGCAGCGGCCAGATCGGGTCCCAGTTGCGGATGCCCTCGACGTAGTGCCACATCCGGTCGCGGTTCACGTACCGGCCGCCCGCCGCTTCGGTGATCGCGAGCATCCGGCCGTCGACATGCGCGGGGACGCCAGAAATCAGGTTCTCCGGCGGCTTGCCCATCCTGGCCGGCCATTGGGCGCGGACCAGGTCGTGGTTGCCGCCGATCCCGCCGGAGGTGACGATCACCGCCTGGGCGGTTAGCGCGAAGTCCTCCACCTCCACCCGTGAGCTCGCCGCGCCACGGACCACATTGCTCGGCTCGAGCAGCTTCCCGCTCACGCCGTCCACGACCCCGCCGGTGACGGTCAACTCGTCCACCCGGTGCCGGAACCGGAACTCCACCAGCCCCTTCGCGACGCCCTCGCGGACCCGGCGCTCGAACGGCGCGACCAGACCGGGCCCAGTGCCCCAGGTGATGTGGAACCGCGGTACCGAGTTGCCGTGGCCGTCGGCGTTATAGCCGCCGCGCTCGGCCCAGCCGACCACTGGGAAGAAGCCGACCCCCTGCGCACGCAGCCAGGGACGCTTCTCCCCGGACGCGAAATCGACGTAGGCCTCGGCCCACTGCCGGGCCCAGTGGTCCTCGTCGTCGAGCCGATCGAACCCGGCCGATCCGAGCCAGTCCTGCAACGCCAGGTCGTGGGAGTCCTTGATGCCCATCCGGCGCTGCTCGGGGGAGTCGACGAACATCAGCCCGCCGAAGGACCAGAACGCCTGGCCGCCGAGGGACGCCTCCGGCTCCTGGTCGAGCAGCAGTACCTTCTTGCCCGCATCGACCAGTTCGGCCGTGGCAGCCAGCCCGGCCAGCCCCGCGCCGACCACGATCACATCCGCGTCCATCCACCCATCCCCTCGGTTCGGTCGTCCATGTATAGCGGACCCAACCTAGTGTCCCGTGAGCGATGGACGCATCTGCGCAGAGTTGCAAGAATTGTCCGCGTGACGATCCTTTCTGTGCAGCAGCTGGTCCTGCCCGCCGCCGACCTGGGCCTTGAGAATCCGCTGCCGCCGCTCCGCGCCCAGCAGGACCTGCACGTCGTCGAGAATCTGGCCGAGCTCCCGCCGGAGATGCAGGAGAGCGTCCAGTACGGCCGGCTGGCGAGCGTGCTGCCCTGCCTCACCCAGGACGGCTACGACCGGAAGCTCGTCGAGCGGGCTCTGCCGTCGCTCGTGCTGGAGAACGACCACCTCAAGGCGACCGTGCTCCCGAGTCTGGGCGGCCGGCTGTACTCGCTCATCCACAAGCCCAGCGGCCAGGAACTCCTCTACCGCAACCCCGTCCTGCAACCGGCGAACCTTGCCCTGCGCAACGCCTGGTTCGCCGGCGGCGTCGAGTGGAACCTCGGCAGTACGGGCCACTGGACCGGCACCTACGCACCTCTGCACGCGGCCCGCGTCGAAGGCCCCGACGGCAGCCCGGTACTCCGCCTCTGGGAGTGGGAACGCAGCCGCAACCTCGTGACCCAGCTCGACTTCTGGCTCCCCGACGATTCGGACCTCCTGTACGTCGGCGCGCGGATCCAGAATCCGTCGAGCAACCCGGTCCCGGCGTACTGGTGGTCGAACATCGCCGTCGAGCAGTCCCCTCGGACGCGGGTCCTGGTTCCGGCGGACCAGGCCTGGCGGTTCGGCTATGGCAACCGCCTCGACCTGGTGGACGTACCGGAGTACGAGGGGGCCGATCTGACCTATCCGATGCGGCATCGGCGAGCTGTCGACTTCTTCTTCGAGCTCCCACCCGGACAACGACCGTGGATCGCGGCACTCGATGCTGAGGGCAACGGACTCGTCCAGGCGTCGACCGATCGGCTGCGAGGGCGGAAGCTCTTCGTCTGGGGCGAGGGCAAGGGTGGCCGTCGTTGGCAGGAGTGGCTGTCACCCGGCCTCGAAGGACCCGGGTACGCCGAGATCCAGGCTGGTCTGGCCCGTACCCAGTTGGAGCACTTGAAGTTGCCCGGAGCAACCAACTGGCATTGGCTGGAGGCGTACGGCGGGCTCTCGGTGGATCCGGAGATCGCGCATGCGGAGGACTGGGGAACCGCCCGGGCGGGAGCGGACGCAGTACTGGAGCCGAGGCTGACGGACCTTGGTGAGCGGGAGCAGGAGTGGCTGACGTTCGCGGATGTGGCTCCGGGAGAACAGTTGGCCAACGGCTCCGGATGGGGTGCGCTGGAGTTGATGAGGACCGGCTGGACGGTGTCGACGGGGACGCCCTTCCCTGAGAAGCAACTGACCGAACGGGAGCGTGCCTGGCTTCCGCTACTGGATGGACGACTGCCCTCGACGGATGTGGTCGATGCGCCGGACGGAACCCTGGTGAGTTGGAAGGACCTGCTCGAAGCGGCGGAGGAGAGCTGGCTGGTCTGGTACCACCGCGGCGTCGCCCGCTGGTACGACGGCGACGTGGCAGGGGCGGTCGAAGCCTGGGAGCAGTCCGGGCAGGTGATCCCGAACGCCTGGGCGCTGCGCAATCTCGCGATCGCGACGGGGACGCTCTCGTTGTACGAGCGGGCGGCCGAGCTGACGTCGTTCCGGTTGGTGCCGCTGCTGGTCGAGGCCGTGACCGCCGCGCTGGAGACGGATCTGCCGCTGGTGAAACGCGTCCTCGATCAGGTGCCCGCCGAGCTTCGCGATGACCCGCGGCTGCGGCTGGTGGAGGTGCAGTTCCTGCTTGCGACCGGGGACGCGGCCGGCGCGGAATTCCTGCTGGAGCAGGGCATCGAGCTGGCCGGGGTCCGGGAAGGCGCGAACCAGTTGGCCGAGCTCTGGCGGCTCACCCAGGAGCGGCTCGGGACCACCCGGCCGGTTCCGGACAGCTACCAGTTCAGCATGTTCGGTGACGACTGAAACTCATTTGTCAGAACCTGGGAACCAGGTGCCTCGGAACGGCGTCTCACCGTTTGTGCGGGAAGGCCCGCACGAGCAGTTCGACAGCGACGACCGCGCCGTCCGCGGACGGCGGGTCGGGGGAGAGTGCCATGGTGACCTTCGTAATTCTCGGTGGGTTGGGCCTGGTGCTGCTGGTCACGGCATGCATCGTGGCAGACGTTGTTGCGGGCGTCCGGCGCCGCAGCGACGGGGTGGAGAAGACAGCCGGATGGGTGACGCGGGTGCGGGGACCGGTCCGCGGTCAATTGGACAGCGGTACGACGGCGGAATGCCTCGAGGTGACCGTCGAGTACTACACACGGCACGGCGAAGGCCCGTTCGTGGTGCAGCGGATGATTCCGCTGGCTTCGGCGAGCAGCTACGCCAAGAACGACCGGGTGATCGTCAGCTACGACATCCGGGCGCCCCGCCGGGCCAGGATCGAGGGCCGGGTCAGCCACTGGCCGCAACGCGGCCCGAGGTCCTCGACCCCGGTCCCACAGCCTTAACGCTTGACCGGTCTGCCCGAGCAACGGCAGACCGGCGTACGCAGGTCCCTCGCCTTTAGGGCGGGGCCTTTTTAGTTTGCTGTCAGGGCAGGTGGGGTTCGAGCAGGCGGTGGAGGGCCGGCCGGCCCTGGGCGAGGACGTAATCGGCGTCTGTCGCGGAGAGGCGGTCGGCCAGGTGGGCGAGGGCCTCTCCCATCGCGATCGTCAGTGTGACCGTCATCCGGAACTCCTGGCTGTCGCGGGCGCCGAAGCGCGCCGCCAGGAGTTCGGCGAACTCGTCGGCGTGCTGATCGTCGAACTCGCCCGGAGCCGCCTCGAGATCCGGATCGCCCAGACCGCTCAGCACCACCGCCCGGAAGCCGGGATCCTTGCTGTGCATCTCGCGGAAGGTGTCGAGGGTGACATCGACCGCCTGACGCCAGTCCCGGACCACGGCGAGCCTCTCCCGCACGGCCTCGGTGTAGCGGTGCTGGTTGCGGCGCTCGATCGCCTGGATCAGGGTCCGCTTGTCCGGGAAGTACCGGTAGACGCTGCCGACGGCGATCTCCGCCCGCTTTGCGATGCTGCTGGTGGACGCCGCGTCGTACCCGCGTTCGACCACCTCGGCGCAGGCCGCGTCCAGGATCCGTTCGACCTGGCGGTTGGCCCGGTCCTGGGTGGGCGTCCGGCGCAGCGGGTAGGCCGTCTCTGGTTCCTCGCCCGCGGGAGTGGTGACCATGGCCATATTGTGCCCCCGCGGGAGGGACAACGTTGCCAACCTCAGCCGTTTACCTGGACGGCGGTGCTGTGACAGCTTGCCGTCAGGTCGATGTCATTGACTGTGGACGACAATCGCCGGAGAAGATCAGCGCCCGGATCGATGGAGGGGAACCAACAGCATGCAGGTCAGCCAGAAGATGGTCGCGGGACTCGCGTCCTTGACGATCGCAGCCGCAGGACTAGCCGGTACGACGTACACGCAGCGCCAGACTGATTCGTCAGCCGCAGTC
>NZ_DASRXP010000267.1:0-2191 GCF_035687465.1 Kribbella sp. | reverse complement strand
GATTCGTTCGCCGTGACGGCGGTCGTCCAGGACCAGGCGGCCAAGGACTCGATCATCAGCGAGGTCCAGGCGCTGATGCCGACCGGTACGACGTTCGACGACAAGCTCACCGTCAACCCCGCCGCGGGCCTGCTGAATCCGACCGCCGTCTCCGCCTTGCTGCGAGCGCTCTCCACCGCGGACGGTCAAGCGTTCGTGCGATACGACGGCACCACGGTCACGCTGAGCGGTCAGGTCGCGGACCAGGCGACCAAGGCGACCGCCGGACGAGCCGCGGCGACAGCCGTGCCGGGCGCGGTCGTGGCCAACCAACTCCAGGTGCCGGCCATCGCGAAGCCGCCGATCAGCGAGGCCTGCCAGACCTTCGAGCAGCGGCTGGCCCAGTTGATGACGCAGAACAAGATCGTCTTCCTGTCCGGGACCGCGATCGTCAACGAACCCTCCCGCCCCTCCGTACTGCGGGCGGCCGCGCTGCTGAAGAGCTGCGAGACCGCCCGGGTCGAGGTCAGCGGTCACACCGACAACCTCGGCGACCCGTCGACCAGCCTGCCGCTGTCACAACAGCGCGCCGATGCCGTCAAGGCGGCACTGGTGAAGCTCGGCGTCGCCGCCGACCGGATCATCAGCCGCGGTTTCGGGGAAACCCGGCCGCTGGCTTCCAACAGCACCTCGGCCGGCCGGATCGCGAACCGCCGGGTCGAGCTCCGAGTTCCGTAGGGGATGGCATGAGTTGGCTGATCGCACAGGTGTGGATCTTGCTGCTGGTCGCGTTCGTGCTCGGCAGCGCGGTCGCGTGGCTGGTGCACCGCTTCCTTCCGCTCCGGCCGAGGGGCGCTCGCTGATGGGCTGGCTGTTGCGCCACAACTGGGCCTGGGCGCTGCTCGCGTTCGCCGTCGGCGCGGTCATCACCTGGCTGCTCCTGACCCGCCGCGAACGCACCGACGCCAAAACCGCCCCACCCTGGGAACAGGAAGAGCCGGTGAAGGAAGAAGCCCTGGTCGGCGCCGGCGCCACCCGTACTGCGACTCCCCCACCAGCCCGTACTCCGGCCCCGCCACCACCCAAGCCCGAACCTGAGCTGGTCAAGCCGGAGCCGCAGTTGTTCTCGCGGCGGATGGAGGTGGCGGAGTCGCCCGCGCCGACGCTCTTCGACGACCCGCCTCTTGAGGAGACCACGCCGGCCCCGGCAAGCGCAGTACCGGTCGGGCGCTATGGCGAAGGGTCGGCGGATGCGGTGCCGCACCAGGGACCGCCGGACGGGTTCACCATCAAGGGCAACGCCCAGTCGATGCTGTTCCACACCCCCGATTCGCCGTACTACGGCCGGACCAAGCCCGAGGTGTGGTTCCGCTCCGAGGCCGACGCCGAACGCGCCGGCTTCAGCAAGTACCTCCGCAAACCCCGCAAGTCCTCACCCCCGCGCCCCTGACACCCGCCTCGCAGGTCACGGATTCGTCGCGATCCGGGTCACGGATCGGCCCAGTAAATAGGGCGATCCAGCCCCTATTTGCTTGTACTGGCAAATCACCGTCACACTGAGCGGAACGCCTGTCAGGACTGCCCATCCCACGGCGCCAACTCACATCACCGGACACCACCGGCTGCTCTGCCTGTCTTTTTTGAGAACCGTGCCGTCGGGTACGGGACAGCGGAGCACGCCCGCGAAGTGTCCACCCGCGCGTCGCCGGAAAGACCCGGCGGCGGCAGCGCGCAGTACCGCTAGGTTTGGATCGAGGGATGACACCCGACGGAGGTGAGCGTGACCGACATGCTGCCGGAGCAGCACCACGGACTGACGAAGAGTGACCCGCTGTGGTTCAAGCGGGCCGTCTTCTACGAAGTCCTCGTGCGGTCCTTCAAGGACTCGAACGCCGACGGCATCGGCGACCTGCAAGGCCTGACCGAGAAACTCGACTATCTCGAGTGGCTCGGTGTGGACTGCCTTTGGCTTCCGCCGTTCTACCCCTCACCGCTACGTGACGGCGGCTACGACATCTCCGACTACACCAACGTGATGCCCGAGGTCGGCACCATCTCCGACTTCGCCGCGTTCATGGAGGCGGCGCACGCCCGCGGCATGCGGGTGATCGTCGACTTCGTGATGAACCACACCTCGGACCAGCACCCGTGGTTCACCGAGTCCCGGACCAACCCGGACGGCCCGTACGGCGACTTCTACGTCTGGTCCGAC
>NZ_DASRXP010000266.1:0-2478 GCF_035687465.1 Kribbella sp. | reverse complement strand
AACTTGTCCGCCCACACGTCGTACCCGATGCCGTTGACGATCGTGAACTGCGCCCCGGCCACCGTGCGCGCATCGGCCGCGGTGGGCTCGTAGTCGTGCGGATCCGCATCGGGGTTGTTGATGATGCTGGTGACCTTGACGTGACTGCCGCCGAGCTGCGTCGCGATACTCCCCCAGAAGTTCTCCGCTGCCACCACCTGGATCGTCTTGCCCGGGCCGGTACTGGCTGCGGCGCCGCCGGAGTCGGTACTACCTGAGGACGAGGTGGAGCAGGCAGCGGTGGTGAGCACGGCGATCGCCGCCAGCCCACTCAGTACGAACCGGGACAGCCGAACAGCCTTCATGACAGCGGATCTCCTCAACCTTGCCGGGCCGCGCGGGCGGGATACCTGGCGCTCCGGACCCCGACCAGCCTAGATGGAAATGACTTTCAACACCAGAAATCTACCTCAGTGATGAAAGTCATTGCCATTAATTGCTGTCACGGCGCGGACAACTCCCAGCGCCCCCAGGCGGCCACTCAGCCCTGCGTCAGCCAGTTCCCCCAGCAGGTCCGCTGCCGACAGGACATGCCAGAGATACTCGATCGTGTCGTCGCGAACCACTTCTCCGTCGGTGTCCAGAACCCGGTAACGCATCCGCCAGATCACGGCATCGGAACCGGCGGGCTCGGCATCGCCACCGCCCTCGTAGGTGTACCGGCCGACCTTCGCGGCTCCGAACGTGGTGTACGGGATCGTCACCGATTCGGCGGGCGGCTGCAGGTTGACCACCAGCGGCGCACCGGGCGCGAGCCGGTCGGCGACCCGCCACCAGAAACTCCGCCGATCCTCGGGCGTCAGGTGCCCGATCATGTTGACCGCCAGCACCGCCCCGAGCTGGTCCGGCAGGTCCGCGCCGAGAGCGTCGTCGGCCATCACCGTCGCCCGTTCACTGAGACTCGGGTCGGCAGCGACCCGGGACAGCAGCACAGCGCGCAGTACGGGTGATGGCTCGATCGCCAGGATCGACGCCGCCGGACAGGCGCCGGCCAGCTCTCGGGTGCCCAGCCCCGTGCCTGCCCCGACATCGACGAACGGACCGTGCGCCGCCGACGCTCCATCCAGTGCCGCCCGCACCGGACCGCGCAACGCCTTCCAGGCGGGCTTGCTGAGGACGTCGATGAACTCGCCCGAGGCCTGGTACGCGTCTGCCATGGGACTCAGATCCTTCAGTCCTGACAGGTGCGGCGATCGGTGCGGCGGTCGGACACCTGGCGACACGGGGGTTCTCCTTTGGTGACAGCGCGACGGCAACCGGCGCACACGCCGGTGAGTTCGAGGGTGTGTTCGACAGCGGTGAAGCCGGAGCGTTCACCGAGGTGTTCAGCCCAGCGCTCGACCACCTCGGTGTCGACCGGCCGGCTGCGGAAGCAACAGCGGCAGATGAGGTAGTGACCGTGGCCGACGGCAGGCCGTTGGCGGTAGAACCTCCCACCGCCCTCGTCCCGTACGACGTCGACGCGTCCGGCGCGATCTAGTTCGCGGAGCGCGCGATAGACCGTGGTCAGACCGACAGAGGCGCCGTCCGCCACCAAGAGGGCGTGCAGTTCCTGGACAGAGACGAAGTCAGGGCACTGGCCCAACGCGTCGAGAACCGCAGTTCGTTGCCTGGTTCGCCGCAGGCCGATGTCGGCAGCACGCGACCGCCCCTCCATCCTCGCTTCGCGCATCGCAGGCTCCCCGAGTCGACCGACACTGAGAACCCCAACCTAAATGACCATGGTTTCCATGTCCATTTGGACTTGGGCTGATCAGCAGGTGCGCGGGCTCGAGAAGGGCCATGGATTCAGCCGCCGGTAACCAGCAGAAGCACTCCCGAGACGACTAGGCCGGCCTCGACCAGCAAGGTGAACACGGCGACCGGGAGCCGGTCGAGGATCTTCTTCCCGGCCCACGCGCCACCTGTCGCGGCGGGGGCGAGAGCCAGACCGATCAGGCCGGTGCGCCAGGTGAGGACGGCAGCGGCGCCGAACACGACCAGTTTGGTCAGATGCATGACCACAGCTGACGCCGCTTCGGTTCCGATGTACGCCCCTCGGATCAGACCACGGGCCAGGAAGAACGGGGCAACCATCGGGCCGACGCTGCCGACCAGGGCGGACCCGAAACCTGACGCGGCGCCGACGGCGACGAAGCCGCGATCGCCGATCCTGGCCGCGCCGCGCCGGATCCGGCGCCACGCGACCATGGCGAGCAAGAATGCCCCGATCACCCGCGTGAGCGCCGGCAACGGGGCGTTGGACAACAGCAGCGCCCCGACCGTCGCCGCAGGGACCGCTCCGATCGCGAAGATCTTGACCAGCCGACGGTCGATCTCGCGTCGGTTGAACCAGACCCGGCCGCCGTTGCTGGCCAACTGCGCGACCGTGAGTAGAGCGACGGCATCGCGGGCACCGAACACCGCTACGAAGACGGGCAGCAACAGCACGGCGCCCCC
>NZ_DASRXP010000265.1:0-11773 GCF_035687465.1 Kribbella sp. | reverse complement strand
CTCGCAACGGTTCGCTCGCCGAGTACGCCGCTGTCGAGGCCCGCAACCTCGCCCCGCTCCCCGCCGACGTCGACCACACCGCCGCGGCCGCTGTGGTGATGCCCGGGCTGACGGCCTGGCAAGCGCTGTTCGACCACGCTCACCTCCAAGCAGGCCAAACCGTCCTCATCCACGGCGTCGGCGGATCCGTCGGCTCGATCGCCCTACAACTGGCCCGCGAGACCGGAGCCCACATCATCAGCACCGGCCGGGCTGCCGACCGGGAACTGGCCAGCACCATGGGCACCCACGAATTCCTCGACCTGGACAGCGACCGCCTCGATGACGCCGGCGAGGTCGACGTGGTGTTCGACGTGATCGGCGGCGAGATCCGCGACCGCTCCACCGCGCTGTTGCGTCCCGGCGGCACCCTCGTCACCGTCGCCGATCCGCCAACCGTCCACCCTCGCAACGGCAGGGCAATCTTCTTCGTTGTCGAGCCCCATCGCGAACAGTCGGCTCAGTTGGCTGCTCGCCTGCGCGATGGGAGGCTCACACCGCTTGTCACGGCCATCCGCGACTTGGCTGCCGCGCCCGCCGCTTTCGCAGAGCGCACGCGCGGCAGGATCATCATCACGGTGAAGTGAATGACTTATCCGTCCGCACCCTGATGCGGAACTGGCGGGAGGTCTTCTGGACGCAGGTCGGGGCGTACGGCTGGGGGACGGCGGTATCTGATCCGTGCAGAATGCTCAATGCTCGATGCCGATTCAGGGTGGCGAGTTCGGCTTGTTGGGGTGCCGGTAAGAAAGGTGTCACCAGCGGCAAACGAGGGGAACTAGGCGCTGGCGGTGAGCTCGCGCAAGCCCCTGTCGACGGGCGGTAGCCTGGGGTAGTGCAGTACACCGACTGGGGTGAGCGTGCCGCTCGCTGGTCCGGAATTCGCAGCGAGACAGTCGATGTGCACGGCACGAAGGTGCACTACCTGGTAACTGATCAGACGCGGACGTCGGAAGTGCCGGTTCACCTGCTCGTTCCCAACCCGGCCAACAGCGCCTCGAACTGGCTCGACGTACTCGCGGAACTGCGACCACACGCGCACGCTATCGCGGTAGACCTGCCCGGCACGATCGCCGGCCACACCGCGCTGTCGAACCGGCGCGCGGCGAGTATCGAAACCAACGCGCTGTTCCTGCGCGATTTCGCTGACGCACTCGAGCTAGATCGGGTCGTGGTTCACGGCTGGTCGGCGGGCGGGATGATTGCGTTGCTGTTCGCCGACCAGGCACCCGAACGGCCCGCCGGGCTCGTGTTGGTGGTGCCGGCACTTCCTCCCCCGCTGAGCGACGGCGAGGCGCGCATATGGCAAACCCTCGGCAGGGCGGGGTTGGCCATCGTCGCACCGGTCGCCCGTGTGCTGCTCCGCGTTTCGGGGCGGCGCATCCTCGCTTGGAACCTGCGGCAACTGGAAGATCCCGCGTCGATTGCGGGCAAAAAATGGAATACGGGCGGTGACCTGACGAGAATGTCGCCGGAAATCGCCGGTCTCATGCGAGACGAGATGTCGGCGGTCGAGCCGACGCGTTTGGGAAGCGCGGTCACGGTGTATGCCTCGCTGATGTCGCTGATGTTCGTCCGGCGGCGACCCGTGCTCGACGCGATGCGCCGGGTCGCGTCGCCGACTCTCCTTGTCTGGGGCGATGAGGATCGCCTCACTCCCCGCGCGTCGATCGATGACTGGACGGCGCAGCGGCCCGACTGGAACCTGGTGGTCCTCCACCGCGTGGGTCACGCGCCGCCGTTCGAAGTCCCCGCCGATTACGCTCGCACGGTCATCGACTGGTGTGGTCCACGGGTTCACGACCGGTAGAGCTATACGGCGCCTTGCCCAGCAGCATGTCGCGGATATCGCGGGCGAGTTCGTTTAACGGCGTACCGGTCGTAGAGATCGATCGTTTCCCCCCGCCTTCTCGCGATGTGTGATCCAGTGATCGATTCCCTAACGGACACCACCCATCAACTCCCCGACACCCAGCAGACCTGGCTAATCGTTGTTTTTGCGCTGGAAGCTACGGGCAGGCCAGCTACTACGCCCCGGCCGATCCTCGTTCCTAGAACGCGTCACGGGGTCAGTTCGCTGCCAGGCTGAGGCGGCGCTGCATGTTCAACGGGGCGCAGATCGGGCCGCCGGGCTGGGGGACGGCGGTATCTGTGATCCGTGCAGAGTGCTCAATGCTCGACGTCGATTCAGGGTGGTGAGTTCG
Source organism: Kribbella sp. (assembly GCF_035687465.1). NCBI lineage: Bacteria > Bacillati > Actinomycetota > Actinomycetes > Propionibacteriales > Kribbellaceae > Kribbella > Kribbella sp. Next base: position 9,530 of record NZ_DASRXP010000265.1, on the reverse strand, counting down.
GCTTGTTAGGGAACTTTGACGCGAGCATTTGCCTCGGCTGCGATGTAGGCGTTCCAGTCTTGGCCGGCCCGCTTCGACCACCGCACGGCCGCGGTGATGCTCATGTTGAACAGGGTGCTCACGACTGAGGCCGGCAGGTCGGCAGCGAGAGCGATGAGCGCAGCGTTACGTGAAGGCCGGACCATGATGCCGTGTTCTTTGAGTCGTTTTGCGATTACTGACGAATTGACGTGACCGAGAGCGGCCCGGCCCGGGAACAACCACTCACGTGGAACTTCGGCAGTCTCGATCAGCGGCCGGGAACGCGGATTCGCGGGTGCAGCTGGAAGCTGCGCCAGTAGGCGGCCCAGAGCTGGCGGTGCCGCGATCACCGGTGAGGTCAACGACACTCTCAGCCCATCCGGTAGTGCAGCTTGGTCTCCCCGGCCAAGGCGTCGACTGAGGTGCGCGTTGGTGAGCTCGACGACCTGCTCCGGGAGCCACTGGGTGCACCGATGCGGCCAGGAGCGGTGACTGAGCTGCTAGCGGCGCTGTCTCGCCGAGCGATACTGGAGCGGCCGGTGCATCCGCACATGCTGCGCCATGCTTTCGCGAGCAACGTGTTGGATGCGGGCGGCACGTTGGACCAGGCGCAGGCGTTGCTGGGACATGCGAGCCTGGCCTCGACGCAGGTCTATGCAGAGGCGATCTACTCCGACGACGTCATCACCCACCACCGCGCCTTCATCGCCCGCCGCAGAGCCGAGCGCCCCGGCGAGGAGTACCGCAGCCTCACCCCGGAAGAATGGGAGGAGTTCCTTGGCCACTTCGAATTGCGGAAAGTTGCTCTCGGCATCTGCACCCGCGACTACGGCACCCCCTGCGTCCATGAGCACGCCTGCATCCGCTGCCCCATGCTCACCCTCAGCCCGAAGATGCTCCCGCGCCTGGACGAACTCGAAGCCGACCTGGTTGAGCGCCGCACACATGCTCTTGCCAACGGCTGGAAAGGCGAGATCGAAGGCCTCGACCTCACACTCACCTTCCTCCGCAGCAAACGCACCCAGACCCGGCGATCGGTCAACCTCGGCATGCCGGCAGTTCCGGCGGCCAGCGTTCAGTCCCAGGCACAATGACCGGATGTCTGACTACAACAGCACCGGCTGGGCGACGATCTACGAGCGTGAGGCCAAGGCCCGGAACTACGAGGGCAGGGAGGACATCCATTCGTGGGACAGCGAGGGCACCGCGCTGATCGTCGACCGCCGCACCGGAGCCCTTGGCCTTCGGCGCGCGCGGTGTCCCCGGAGCCAACTAATTCGCGGCGCGTGACGGGTCCTGCGGTCGTGGCCTCACCCGAGGCCCTCCAATAGAATGCATCATTTCGGCCGGCCGTGAGGTCGAGCCGGTAAGTCGGTATCTGCGGGATCTCGCGCTGGGTGATGCCACCGATCGTGCTCGAGATAGGGCGACTGGCTCCGGCCGGTGAAATAGGCGGCAGTCGCGCGCCGGAGCGGATCCGTACGAGAGAGTTATTCAAAGTGTGGTGCGATGAGGGCATGGACCTGAGGGAGATGCGTACCTTCATCGCGGTGGTCGAGGAAGGGGGGCTGTCCGCGGCCGCCAGGAGACTGCACATCAGTCAGCCTGCGGTGTCCCAGACGGTCAACGCGCTAGAGCGTGAGTTGGGCGTAGTGCTGCTGGTGCGAGGCAAGAGCGGCGTGAGCGCCACTGACGCGGGAATGGCCCTACTGACCGAGGCCCGCTCATTGCTGGCCCAGTACGACAAGGCCGTCGGCCTGGTCGTCGGCAATACAGTCGCGCCGGAGAGAGTTTTGCGGCTCGGTATCCCGCTCGAACTGCCCGACGACGTGCTGGTGCCGGCCTTCGCCGACCTCGCACGGCACTACCCGGATACGACGGTGCGCCCTCGCCACATGGCGACGGCCGAGCAGCACGAGGCGCTGCTGGCCGGCGAGCTGGACCTAGGCCTGATGCGCGAGCGGCCGATGGGGGAGCAACTTGACGCGATGCTCGTGGTGGAAGAGCGCCTTGGCGTGATCCTGACAGCAGACAAGACAGCAGAGCTAGCTGACGAGGAAGGGATGCGGCTCGACGCACTCGCGGGTCTTGAGTGGGTCGGCTTCCCCAGGGAGACCAGCCCAGCCTGGTACGACGAGATCGCCGCGGTGCTGCGCAGTCACGGCGTCGACCTCCTGGTGACCGGCGGCGCCTACGGGCGTACAGGTCTCCCGCAGGTGAAGTTCGCCGGAGTGAGCACGGGGCGAGCGTTCGCGCTGGTGCCGCCTGAGTGGCCCCACACGCTGCCGGACTATGTGCGCTGGTCACCGCTGATCGGATACCCCCTCGTGCGGCGTACGTGGGCGGTCTGGCCGGCCGACGCGACTCGTCGGGATCTCGGGCACCTCGTGGCGGCCCTCGGCTACCGGACCCTCGGCTGACCTCCCAAACCCTTCCGCCGTCCTGTGAATGCGCAGCTCGAGGCATCCGAAGCTGCGCCTATAACGTCATAACCAGCCGCGTTAGCAAGCCCGGAAGGCCGCACGGCCACCGAGGCTTGTAGCTGACATGTTCACTCCCTTGACAGTTCTCAACGACGAGTTCGCCGGTAAGCGCGTACTCATCACCGGCGGATCCCGCGGCATTGGCGCAGCCACCGCGCAGCGTCTGATCGATGGTGGCGCAGCGGTGGTCACCGCGGCGCGCGCGAAAACCGACCACACACCCGGCGCCTCGACATTCATCAGCGGCGACATTCGAACCGCCGCGGGGGCCCAAGACGTCGTCGGCCATGCCCTCGAAGCCCTCGGCGGCCTCGACATCCTGGTCAACAACGCAGGCGCCTCCCGCGTCCATATCGGCGGCACCGCAGCGATTCCCGACGAGGAGTGGGAAGACTCGCTGGCGATCAACTTCTTGTCAGCCGTGCGGGTCACCAACGCCGCGCTTCCCGCCCTCCAGCAGTCCGGGCGCGCCGCGATCGTCAACGTCCTGACCGACACCATCACCAACCCGCCCGCGCCGCTGCTGCACTACGCAGCCGCCAAGGCTGCCCTGGCTAGTTACAGCAAGGGCCTGGCAGGCCATCTCGCCCCGAACGGCATCCGCGTCAACACCGTCACGCCGGGACCGGTAGCCACACCGGGTGGTACCGAGATCTTCGACGACCTGGCAGGCGGCATGGGGATCACCCCGGAGCAGTTCGCTTCCTCCATCCCGCTTGGCCGGATCGGCGACCCGCGCGACCTGGCCGAAGCGATCGCCTTCCTCGTGTCCGACCGGGCGCAATGGATCACCGGCGCCAACTTCGACGTGGACGGCGGCTCGTAGCCGTCTTGTGACGCGGGCCCAATTTGCGCCCGGTGACAGGAACATCAAATCGGCTGGCTGGCGATTGCCCGCCCCTGTGGACCTGGCGTCCGTTTCTGACCTGGCGGTGCGCACTCCGCAGGCGAATTGCAAACGCCGGCAACTGCGACTCGGACGCCCTCATACCTACCAAACCTCCTTACTTTCAAGGGACTTCCCATGCCTACTCTTCTTCACATCGAATCGTCGGTGTCGCCTGAAGGCGTCTCTGTCTCCCGCGAGGTGACGGGCTCCTTCCTCCGGGCGTGGACCGCGCAGAACCCCAGCGGTACGGTCATCCACCGGGACCTGGCCATCGGCACCGTTCCCTACCCCGACTTCCCCACAGCGCTGTCAGCGTTCGTGCCATCTGCCGATGCCCGCACTCCAGAGCAGAAAGCCGGTTTCGCTCTCCGTGAAGAGCTGGCGGCAGAGCTAGAACGTGCGGACGTCGTCCTTATCGGCGCACCGATGTACAACTGGACCATCGCCCCCACCTTGAAGACGTGGCTGGACCACGTCCTCATCCCCGGCCGGACATTCGGTGCCGCCGAACCGACCGCAGCCGGAAAACCCGCCGTCGTCGTCGCCAGCAGAGGCAGTGCGTACGGCCCCGGAGCGCCACGAGAGGGCTGGGACTTCGTCATCCCCTACCTGTCCAAGGCGCTCGGTGAAGCACTGGGCCTGGACGTGCACTTCATCGTGCCTGAACTCACCACCGCCCACCTGTTCCCCGGCATGGAGGACTTCGTTGACGCTGCGAACGCCTCCCGCGCGGCCGCCATCGCGCAAGGCGCGGAATTGGCGAACACGCTGTCGGTGAAGGCCGCGGCCTAGGCCGCGTGCCGGCGGCCGATCCCACTCGCCAGTTCTCCCTCGCCTGTCACCTTCTCGACGACGGAGACCATGCGGGGCCCCTGAGACGAAGTCGGAGTAGTCACCGAGCTGCAAGCCACTAAGAGCGCCAGGCATTTCGATGGCGATACATCTACGAATCTGCGGAAGGAATGATGGGAAATGTTCATCCCACTGGCACCCCTCAAGGACGAGTTCGCCGGTCGGCGTGTCCTGGTCACCGGTGGCTCGCGCGGCATCGGCGCGGCCACCGCTCAGCGGCTGATCGACGGTGGCGCGGAGGTGGTCACAGCAGGTCGCACGAAGTCCGATGAGACGCCGAGTGCGTCGACGTTCGTCTCTGGGGACGTCCGGACGGTCGCAGGTGCGCAGCAAATCGTCGGCCATGCCCTCGAAGCGCTCGGCGGCCTCGACATCCTGGTCAACAACGCGGGCGCCATTCAGGTGCACGTGGGTGGCTCGCGGGCCATCCCCGACGAGGAGTGGGAAGACTCGCTGGCGATCAACTTCTTGTCAGCCGTGCGGGTCACCAACGCCGCCCTGCCTGCCCTCCAGCGGTCCGAGCGCGGCGCGATCGTCAACGTCGCGACCAACTCGTACCGGAATCCGCCGGCCGCCGGCCTGCACTATGGTGCCGCCAAGGCCGCCCTCGTCAGCTACAGCAAGGGCCTGGCCGGTCAACTCGCCCCAGCCGGGATCCGGGTCAACACCGTCACACCGGGGTCGGTGGACACCACCGGCGGCACCAAGGTCCTCCAGGAAATGGTCGACGCGATGGGCGCCACCATCGACCAGTTGACCTCCACGATCCCGCTCGGCCGCCGCGGTGACCCGCGCGACCTCGCCGAACTCATCACCTTCCTCGTGTCCGACCGGGCGCAGTGGATCACCGGCGCCAACTACGACATCGACGGCGGCGCATAAGCCGACATCCCTGACAGCGTCGCCGCTCGTATTGAGCAAGCGACCGTAGGCACGAGAACAATCCGAATATGAAAATTCACGAAGAGGAGCAATTGTTATGCAGCTCAGCGGTAAGAACGCAGTGATCACCGGCGCGACTAGCGGCATCGGTCGGGCTACGGCCCTGGCCCTGGCCGCACTGGGCGCTCAGGTTCTGATCACCGGCCGCGACCAGACTCGCGGCAAGGAGCTGCTGGAAGAGGTGCTCGCCGCGGGCGGAGCCGGCCAATTCCTGCCTGCCGACCTGACCGACGCCACCTCCGCACGAGAGTTCGCCGGCAGGGCGCTCGAGGCGGGTGACGGCCGGATCGACATTCTCGTCAACAACCTTGGCATCGGGTCGTTCGGGACGACGCAATCCACGACCGAAGAAGCCTTCGACCAGATGTACTCGGTCAACGTCAAGGTGCCGTACTTCCTCGTCGCCGAGATCGCGCCCACGATGGCCGAGCGTGGAGATGGAGCAATCGTCAACGTCACCACCACGGTCTCAGGGTTCGGCCAGGCCGGCGCTGCCCTCTACGGTTCGAGCAAGGCTGCCGTCGCGCTGCTGACCAAGGCGTGGGCAGCCGAGTTCGGCCCTAGCGGTGTTCGCGTCAACACCGTGTCGCCAGGCCCGACCCGCACTCCGGGCACGGACTTCATGGGCGACAGCCTCGACCAAGCGGCCGCAGTCGCCCCCGCGCGTCGGGTGGCCGCGCCCAAGGAAATCGCCGACGTCGTTGCGTTCCTTTGCACCGACGCTGCCTCCTTCGTCCACGGCGCCACACTGCCTGCCGACGGAGGCCGGTCCGCCGTCTGAGTGGCCTTCGGTCCGCGGTTCCTTTCCGCCGCCCGCCCAGGCGGAACGGAACCGCGGATAGACGCATTCCCACGGCTGCGGCCGAAGGCCACCGGTCGTACGAGGGAAAATTGATCCAACGAAGACAGGCATTATTGGCGCGTGTGATCGGCCACGCCACCGCTCGCCCCGCGACCTCGCAGAGTCGCCATGTCATCCCGACACCCTGTCTGCGGTCACCTGCCAGTTCGCCGGACATCACTGACCTCGCCTGGCTTGACTAGTGCAGAGAAGGAGCTGGCTATCGATTCAGTTCGTCGGCATCCCCAGCGAAACCGTGTACCACGTGGTGCTGACGCTCTGGCTGGTGTCGGCTTCCGCGATCTTCATTCCACAGATAGAGACGCTGCTGGCCACGAAGATCCATCGGTTGCGGCCACCCTCAGGGTTCGAGTCGCAGCGTCTTGGCCCGGCCTGGTTCGCGGTGTGCACGGCTGCCGGGGTCGATCCGGACCGCTACCGGGTGTGGGTGTACGAGGGTCCGGAGGCGACCGCGCCGGTCGTCGCCGGCAGTACGGTCGCGGTGTCGAACTGGAGCGTCTACACGCTCCCCCCTCGGAACCTGGAAGCCGTGCTCGCACACGAATTGGCCCACCGCCTCGCGCTACCGCGCCGCGTGTCGCTGACCCTGTACTGGCTGTCCCCTGCCAGCCCGGCTGATGGGACGAGTGATCGCAGGCGGCGTCAAGCACAAGCTCCTGAGTCTTCCGACCAAACTCACGCTCGGCTTCTTCACCGTCGGAGTGTTCCTGGCCGGGTACTTCACCGGGTTCGGTTTGTACACGGTGCTGATGCTGTCGCCGTGGGCCGCACCACTGGTCGTCCCCTGGCTGTCACGGAAGGCCGAGCAGTACGCCGACCGGGCTGCGGCCGATCTAGGGTTCGGCGTACCGCTGGCGGAGGTCTTCGCAGGCCGGGGGTTCGAGCGGGCTCGTTCGGCCTGGCGGCCTGAACGTCCTGGACTTGACGCCGCGCAACCGCTCGATACCGCCCGTCTGCTAGCGCTGGAGAAGCATCTCAGCCGAACGCCTGAAAGCAGCCATCAACCGCCCTGGAAGGCGGGACCTGGTCGCGGGTGATTGCTGGAAACTGTCGGCGGACCGTGGGATCGTCTTGTGATATGGAGCTCAGGGGCAGCGACTTCGACCGCATCCGGCGGGAACACCTGCGGGGTGTAAAGGTGACTGAGTTCGCCCGCTTGTGGTTGACGGCCGAGCAGCGGGCCGACGCGCTGAAGGCTGACGGCCGCGAGGACGGGTACCTGGCAGGGGTTCAGTGGACCTGCCGCTGGATCGCGAATGGAAGCTACCGGTATGACGCTCCCGTTGACGGACGCCACGGCGAGTCGGCTCGATCGCCGATTACCCGCAAGAGCGAGTTCGCGATCGAGGAGCTGATCGAGGAAGAGACCCTCGCGGCCGAGCGGCTGGTCGGGCGGTGGGAGTGGCCCGGCCGGCCGGGCTATGTCGAGGGTGTTGCGGCGACGCTCGCCTGGACGTGGCGGCGGTCCGGGGTACCGCCCATCGAGGTTGCCCAGGCACAAGCCAGCTGACCGTCCGCGGCGAGATCTGTGAAGGGCCTCAGGAGAGCCGCGTATACCCTCCTGAGGCCCGTCATGTGGCCTGGCCGGTCTTCGTGGTTAGGCCGGTCGTTGGCGGGGCTGCCGGGTGCCTGCGGTGAGTCCTGAGTTGATGGTGCGTTCGGCTTCCACGCGGCCCAGACCGATGCGGCCTGCGGCGGAGATCAGTTCGTCGCGGATGGTGGCCTGGTCGAGTAGTTGGGCGCCGACGAGCTGACCGAGTGCAAAGGCGGCGTTGTTGAGAGCGTGGTTGCGGTGCCCAGTCGCAGCGGCAAGGACTTTGTCGAGTTCCCCGGTCAGCGCCGCGAGCGCGTACGCACTGGCATCTTTCAGGTCACGGTTGAGTGTCTGCTGCGTCTCCGTGTCGATGGTGCGGTGGAGTCGGGTGGTGATCCAGTCGGGCAGGGCCTGCGGTGTTAGCAGTCGGGTGGTGCTGTAGTGGCCGGCTGTGGTGGTTGATCCGGCTGCGACGACGTAGCCGCCGTGTCCGCGGGTGTCGATTTTCCAGCCGAGTCGGCCGGCACTGTTGCCGAGTTGATGCCCATCGGGTTGCCGGAAGTAGTGGTGCTGCCCGCCGGACGGGGTGGTGACCGTGTAGGTCACGGTGGGCGCGGGGTGTCCGGCGTCGGCGGCGACCAGGTCGAGAACGTCGGCGCCGGTGACTGCTCCGCGGCTGTGCCAGGGTTCGGGTGGAATGTCGTTGGGGTGTTTGGGTTGGTCGAGATCCACCACCAGCAGCCTGGACGGGCCGGTGGCGATACCGATGTTGTACGGCGCTTGCCGCCATGTCTGTGCGATTTTCAGGTGGTCGATGGTTGCCTGGTGCTCCCAGTCTTCAATCGCGGGGGTCTTGCGGCCTGGCACGAGCGGGAACACGAACAGGCCTTGGTCGGCGTGCCAGTGCGCGGCCCGGCTGAGCATCCGGTGCTTGCTTCCCCTGACCGTCTTCCCGTCACAGCGTCGCGCGGTGTTCACGGTCCGACTTCCTTGCGGCCCGGCTGTTCGGGCCTGACCCGTTCGCTGCTGCCGCGCCGCGTGCGCTGTTGCGCTGAAGGCCGCAGTTCGAGGTAGACGCGGACGCCGAACGATCCGCGGTTGGGGTAGGCCCGGTCTGCGCCGGCCACCTCGAACTCGGTGCGCAGGTGCTCGACCAGGTCGCTGATGTCGTCGGGCTCTCCGGACAGCCGGACCTTGATCGTCATGCCCGCTCCTCCGTCGTGTCGGTGCTGGTGGGCCACTCGGCGTTGTAGTGGTCGCCGTTGAACACGACGCGCAGGGGGCCGCGGTCGGGTAGGTCTTCGATGTCGCAGCGGTCCGGGATGCCGTCGTCGGGACAGGCGATGGATCCGGCGTACCCGTCGCCGTCCTCGTTGATGAACAGCAGCCATGGGGCGTGGGTGCTGTCGAGGACGACGGGCAGGTTCCCGGCAGGTGCCCAGGACACGAGCCGGTCGAGGTCGTCGTAAGTGGTGACGATGGTCCCGTTTGGAATCAGGCTGGTGGGCGGCTGGTTTTGGTTCGGCATCGTGGTCAGCTCTCCTTCTCGGTGGTGCTGTCGGGGTGGCCGTAGTGGGCGAGTTCGGGGATGCGTAGGTGCGGCCAGTGCCCGGCCGCGAGCAGTTGCTGGGCGAACCGCTGGCCGCTGGTCCAGTTGGGGGTGGCGTTGCTGCCCGGGAGAAGGGTGGTGTCGCGGGCGTGCCGGTACAGCTGTGCGTCGAGTCCGGATCCCCACAGGTCGGTCAGTTCGTCGGGGTTGCCGGTGTGGTTGATGAGTCGGACCGCGATCTCCACGTTGGCTGGAAGGCTGGTGGGGTCGGCGGTGCGGATCCGCGCGACCTCGGCCTCGATGGTGTTGGTGAACCGGTGCTGGTAGTCGGCGTGGTCGCGTTCTCGGAGGTCATCGAGTAGCTCGTCGATCGGTTCCAGTTGCTCGAGTTCCTCACC